>JAKZUG010000648.1:0-3109 GCA_047516705.1 Candidatus Poribacteria bacterium
ACACTCGCAATGAGCGGCGATTACGCCATCGTCGGTGCACCAAGGAACGACGATTCAGGAAATAACTCTGGTGCCGCATATATCTTTACGCGGCAAGGCACAGAATGGGTAGAACAGGCGAAACTGGTCGCGCCCGACGCAAGAGCTGGCGACTATTTTGGAATCTCAGTCGCGATTGATGAGGATACAGTACTCGTCGGGGCCCACCGCGTCAATAAACCCATGGCGGACGCAGGATCCGTCTATGTTTTCGAGCGGCTCGGCAATAGCTGGATTCAGACAGCCTCGCTCGCTGCCCCGGATGCCACTAAATTCGCATACTTCGGCTTCTCCGTCGGCGTTGATGAAGATACCGCTATCATCGGAGCAATACGTGATGACGAAGCAGGGCCAGATGCTGGTGCTGCCTATGTCTTCGTACGAAATGGCCTCCAGTGGACATTCCAAGAAAAACTCCTCGGTAACAACACCGAATCGGAGGATAACTTTGGATATGCAGTTGATGTTGATGGCGATTTCGCGATTGTAACCTCACCTAAAAACAAAGGTGGCGGTGCCGCTTACATCTATAAACGCGATGGTACCAAATGGCAGCAAAAAAGAAACCGTATCCGTATCCGTATGATTCCGATTGATCCAGATGGCGCATCCGCCTTCGGCACTTCTGTTGACATCAGTGGCGACACCGCTGTTATTGGTGCAACTGGTGGTGTCGTCGGGAAAGACGTGGTCGGTGCCGCCTATATCTTTACACAAAACGAACCACCATTCTGGAACCAACACACGAAACTCGTCGCAGGCGATAGGCGAGGCGGAGACCAACTTGGGTTTGCTGTCGCTATCAGTGGAAACGAAGTTATTGCAGGCGCGCCAAAACACAGCGCAGGCGGACTCGCTTCTGGTGCCGCATATATCTTTGAGCAAAAGGAAGATGGGGCGTGGGTAGAGAGCATCAAGTTAAGCGATGGTGAAACTGCTTCCGAAGATCAGTTCGGAATCTCGGTCTCAATTAGCGGCAATCTCGCTATTGCTGGCGCACAGCAAGATGATTATATCGCACCGAACGCCGGTGCTGCATACATCTTTGAGCGGAGTGGTACCCTCTGGTTACAGCGCGCGAAACTTAGTGCTGACGATGCAAAGGCTGGCGATCTTTTCGGAAATGCCGTCGCAATTAGCGACGAAACCGTGGTTATCGGCGCACCCGGCGTTGATGATGCCGGACCGGAGGCAGGGGCAGTATACATTTTCCAACGCTCAGACACCGAATGGATTCAACAAGCCAAACTTATCGCAAACGATATCAGCATGTTTGACCGATTCGGAACAGCCATCGCACTGCATCAAAACACGGCTATTATCGGGGCTCACGGAAAGGATGAAGCCAGTGTAGATGCCGGTGCCGCATACATCTTTGTCCGAAACGGTGTTTCTTGGACACAGCAAGCAAAACTCACACATCAAAACGCTGTACCAGGGGATCAGTTTGGTCGTGCTGTGGCTATCTACGGCGATAATGCGCTCATTGGTGCACACCGGAGTGACGCAACAGGACCCGACTCCGGTGCCGCATACATCTTTACCCGCAATGGTGGGACATGGAGCCAAGACTTCCAACTTATCCCAAACGACAGTGGACTCGGCGACGAATTCGGCTACGCTGTAGATATTACTAATGGTGTCGCTATCATTGGTGCACCTAAGGAAGATCGGCAAGAATCGGACATGGGAGCCGCTTATATTTTTGTCAGAACGCGAGATGCTTGGCTACAACAGGCAAAACTTGCCGCTACCGATGCCGACGCTGGCGATGAATTCGGGTCAGCTGTCTCCATTCATGAAGACGCAGCAATTGTCGGCGCGTGGAAGGATGATCATCCGACCAGTACAAGTGAAAACCCCGCTGAACAAATCGACAAAGGCTCAGCCTACGCCTACCTACTGGACGGGTTGAGCTGGGTGGAGAAACGCAGAATTGTTGCAGGCAGCACAAACCGATCTGACCTCTTCGGTGCTTCGGTTAGTATCAGAGGCGCATTCGCCATCGTTGGTGCCGCAGGCAATGATAACGCCGGTGATAACGCCGGTTCCGCTTTTATCTATAATCCTATCGATTTGGGATTCCGACCTGCAGATGTTCCCTTCCCCGTCGATCCAGCATCCCAGACACTCACAACGCTTGGATATATCAAGCAGACGATGATTTTCCAGAATTACCCGAACCCCTTTAACCCTGAAACATGGTTTCCTTACAACTTAGCAGAGCAAGCCGAGGTCACCGTGAAAATCTACGATGTCGGCGGCGGACTTGTCCGGCAACTGAATGTCGGGCTACAGAAACCCGGTAATTACCAGAGTCAAGAGAATGCCGCGTATTGGGATGGTAAAGATGAATCTGGAACGCGGGTTGCAAGCGGTATCTATTTCTATACATTTACTGCTGGCGATTTTCAAAGCACCCGCCGGATGGTAATTCTGAAATAGTACTTCTACAAAATGGATTAGGCGCGCTTACATTGCACGCCTAATGGGAAATTGGAGATATTGAATGGGTCAGCACACCGGCTATGACGATTTACAAACCCATATCCCTGAATTAGAGACCCCTTCGATTGAGACATGGGAAAATCAGTATAGCCACCGAGATTACACGATCAAGATTACTAACCTTGAATTTACCGCCGTATGCCCCAAAACGGGATTACCAGATTTCGCCACACTCTGCATCACCTACGTGCCAGACCAGCACTGTGTCGAACTGAAGTCGTTGAAGGAGTACTTCCTCTTCTACCGAGATGTCGGCATCTTTCATGAGCACGTCGTAAATAAGGTACTGGAAGACTTCGTTGAAGCGTGCCAGCCACGGAAGGCAGAAGTCGTCGGTGACTTCAACATCCGCGGCGGTATCAAAACAGTCGTGCGTGCAAGCTATCAAAAGCAATAGAACAATGTTAGAGATAGAAGGATGAAAATAAAACGGAATAAGTCGTTTTGGACTTGGAATTTTACAACGTTACGAATTGGAGAATATTATGTCAAAAAGGGAAAGCCTCCGTAAGGAAGCCGAGAGACGTGGAGGATCTCCGACTACAATATGGAGAAAACGAAA
>JAKZUG010000649.1:0-21749 GCA_047516705.1 Candidatus Poribacteria bacterium
TCCTTCGAGCACTTCAGAATAATCCAGCGATTATTGTTGAGATCACTGAGGAGGAGGTGCCACATCTACCAGAAGTGGATGCGAAGTTAGTACATCTCGCGCAAAAGCGAGATGCCACAATCATAACTAACGATCTAAATCTCAACAAAGTCGCGGAATTACAAAGTGTAAAGGTGCTTAATATCAACGAGCTATCAAATGCTGTTCGTCCTGTCGTGATTGCTGGTGAAGTGATTCAAGTCCTCCTTCTTAAAGAAGGTAAGGAATCGAATCAAGGGGTCGGTTACCTTGATGATGGAACTATGGTCATCGTTGAAGAGGGGAAACCGTACATCGGGCAAACGCTTAACGTTGAGGTTACGCAGATGCTACGAACGAGTGCAGGGCAGATGATTTTCACACGTATAAAAGAAGATGAAATGGATGTTGATGAACAGCAAGGTGTGCACCCTTATTCCCGCAGCTGGTAAGGGAAGCCGGATGGCACATTCGCTTAAAAAACCGTACCTAAAATTGGCAAAGAAGCCTATTTTAGCGCATACTATACAGCGGTTTGAGCAGAATACTGCTGTAGACGCGATTTTCGTCATTGTCGACGAAGTTGATTTCAGCGAGTGCCGCTCCACTGTGTTGGAACCGTATCCCTTTACAAAAGTACAGGAACTCGTCGCAGGCGGAGAGACTCGGCAGAGGTCTGTCTACAACGGTTTACGCGCACTATCAGCAGATGTTGATTTTGTTATTGTTCACGATGGTGTCCGACCCTTTGTAACAGACGAAACGATTTTTGCTTGTCTCACCGCCGCAGACAAATGGGGGGCTGCTGCCGCTGCGGTGCCAGTCAAAGATACGATCAAAGTAGCCGACGAGAACTGTTTCATTACTGAGACACCGGAGCGAGAAAGACTCTGGGCAGTGCAAACACCCCAGGTCTTTCGGAAATCCCTATTGGAAGAGGCACATCAGACAGCCCGAGCGCGCCAACTTACAGGAACTGATGATGCCGCTCTCGTTGAGCAACTCGGTTTCCCTGTTAAGTTAGTGAAGGGCAGTTACGCGAATTTGAAGATAACTACGCCAGTGGATTTACGAGTTGCTGAAGTCTTGCTCTCAGATCCTACACTGTGGTAGGGGCTGCTGTTTGGCTTCGTCCTGTTTTGTGGTTTCGCGTCGCAGATTGTGGGATGAGAGTGTACAAGAAAAATGCGAGTAGGTATCGGTTACGACGTTCATCAGTTAGTCGAAAATCGAAAATTGGTTTTGGGCGGGGTTGAGATCCCCTACCATTTAGGGTTGTTGGGGCATTCAGATGCGGATGTCCTCACACACGCTATCGTGGACGCGATTTTAGGGGCAGCCGCACTCGGTGATATCGGCACACATTTTCCAGATACGGATGCCCGTTATGAAGGAATGGACAGCCTTATTTTCCTACGCGATATCGCTTTGAAAGTACGCGAGTGTGGCTACCAGATCGAAAATATAGACACCACGGTTATCGCACAACGCCCGAAATTGGCACCTTACATTTCAGAGATCCGAGGGACGGTTGCCAGAACGCTTGATATTGCAGTAGCACAGATAAACGTTAAAGCCACCACGGCAGAAGAATTGGGCATTGTCGGAGAGGGTAAAGCGATTGTCGCCCATGCCATCGCCTGTCTTTCTCGATTGTAGGTGTTTTTGTAAGCAATGTCAAGAGGAGTCCACACTATAAAAAATGAGTATGAAAATCTATAACTCGTTGAGCCGACAATTGGAGGACTTTGTACCACTAAATCCTGAGCAGGTGTCGATCTACAGTTGCGGTCCCACCGTTTACGACTACATTCACATGGGGAACGCGCGTACTGCTTTGGTAACAGATATTATTCGGCGCTATCTCGTGTATAAAGGGTACAACGTCAAACTGGTTCAAAACTTGACAGATATTGATGACAAGATCATCAGGCGCGCAGCAGAGATAGGGGTCAGCGCGAAACAGCTTGCACACCAGAATGGTGAAGCATTCTTTGAGGATTCGCAACGCCTCGGTATTCAACCCGCAGATGTCCATCCGAAAGCAACTGAACACATTCCTGAGATGATAGATTTGATTCAAATACTGCTTGACAAGGGAGCAGCTTATGTCATTGATGGAAGCGTCTATTACCGCGTGAATCAGTTCTCTGAGTATGGGAAACTCTCCAATCGCAAACCGGAGGACTTGCTTGCTGGCGCGCGCGTTGAGATTGATGAGCGGAAAGAAGATCCCCGTGATTTTGATATGTGGAAAGCAGCGAAACCCGGGGAACCCTCCTGGGAGAGCCCGTGGGGCAGCGGCAGACCCGGATGGCATATAGAATGCTCTGCTATGGCAATGAAACATCTCGGTGAAACTATTGACATCCATGCCGGTGGTGAAGATTTGCAGTTCCCGCACCATGAAAATGAGATAGCACAGAGTGAATTGGCGACTGGAACACCCTTTGCCCGTTACTGGATGCACATTGCTTTTCTAAAGATTGATGGTAAGCGAATGGGGAAATCGGAACAGAACTTCATCTTACTCCGAGATGCTCTGGACAATTATCCTACCGAAGTCATTCGTCATTTTCTTATTTCCGCACACTACCGCCATCCGCTCGACTACAATCAAGGAAGTTTGACTAAATCCGAAGGCGCGCTCAGACGTTTGAACAATTGTTTGGACGCCTTGAAAAACTACGATGGGGACGTTGAGCCAAGTGAGACGACGGCTGCACCGCTACAGCACGCTGTACAGGAAATGAAGTCACAGTTTACGCAGGCAATGGATACCGACTTCAATACCGCACAAGCACTTGGTGCTATTTTTACCCTTGTCGGTGAGGTTAACAAATCACTCAGCACGCTTGATGAAGCGGCAGCTCCCGTTCTCGCACAAGCATATCAGGCGTTGACTGAAACTTGTCAAGTCCTCGGAATCTATAATGTGGAGGCTCAGAATGACGATGGCGATAACGTCCAACAACGCGATATGATCATTAACCTCCTCTTGGAAATAAGGCAGGATGCCCGCAATCGAAAAGATTGGGAGACATCTGATAAAATTCGTGACCGACTTAAAGAACTCAACATTGAAATTAAGGACACCCGTGAAGGTGCTACTTGGAAAATTATATTGTAACTGCATATCCATAGCACCCTGGCTTGTGCCTGAGTGCTTACCAAAGGAGTAAAAATATGATTTATCGGTTCATAGCGCTCTTTTCACTGCTCTGTTTTGCTGCCATGCTGACAGGCTGTAGTGCTCTTTTTTCGGAGCAGAAGTGGAGCGAAAATTACGCCTTGCTGGAAGGCGTACAGTCGACGAGCCCACAGATGATTGATGGCAAATTGAACACCCTTGGTGAAACAACGTTCCCCGCAAGTATGGAAGGGTTTAGGGGGGCAAATGCTGCATCACAAGTGGTAATTACATTACCAGAAAAAAAGATTATCCGTCGAATTGTTATACACTCGGATAATTTGTCGGCGTTTGATATTTACGCAGATAAAGGTAGTATTGCCGTTGAAGCGGATTGGCAGCTTATTAAAGATGTGAAAAGCGTCAAAACGAGTCCATTCCAGATTTCACTATTGATTCCATATCCGACAAACCGAATTCGGTTGCGTGTATTGGGCACTAAAGATGATGCACTTCTCAATCGGCAGCAACGCGCACAGTCTGGAGGGTTCCGTGGATGGAATAGCAGCCGCCGCGCAGCTGCTAAGATCCGAGAAATTGAACTCTACGGCTATAAGACCGCTCAACAGGTAGAGGCGGAGGATGCTACCGGTAAGCGTGAAAAAGAACTTGATGATTTACTCGAATTAGAGTAACATAGAAATAGATACTAAGGCGGTTGTTTCTATAACACCGCCTCAACTTCATACTATTCGGAGCGGCACTTGTGTCGTTATCCCGGACAAGGAGCAGTTCCTAAACCCGTCAAATTATAGATAATTCTATATTTTTCTTGATAAATCTGTTTTTATGTGGTATGATTATCGTATGAAAAACTATATGTCCCCACGAGCTGCGGCGCAGAGGCTCGGTATCACAGTAGACCATCTGCGTAGAATGGAACGTGCGGGGAAATCACCTGCATAAGAACAGGAAGGGGTCATCGTAGATACGATGTCCAAAGTTTCATAGATGCAGAAACACAAACAGATATTACGCCCCTTGGATATTGCCGAGTTAGCGGCAAAGGACAATCAGATGACCTCGCTTCCCAAGTTGCCTTTGTGCAAAGGCACTACCCGGACGCGGAAATCATCAAAGACTTCGGGAGTGGTATCACCTTCAACCGAAAAGGGCTTAGAACCTTACTGGAACGCATCTTGCGAGGTGATAAACTCCGCGTTATTGTTGCCCATCGGGATAGACTCGCCCGTTTCGGCGGAGAAGTCATACAATTCTTGGTGGAACAAAACGGTGGCGAAGTCGTGGTTCTCGACAAAACTGTTTACAGTCCGGAAGCGGAGCTTACTGCCGATCTCCTCGCGATTCTGCATGTCTTTTCCTGCAGGATGTATGGACTCCGCAAATACCGTGATCAAATCAAGGAAGATAGAAATATTCTCCACGGCAGAACAGAAGCCGATACTGCGTAGGTGGTTTGGCACTTCGCGGTATGTCTACAATCAGGCAGCATCCTTATTGGCGGGTACGGATACGCCAACGAACTTCAAGCAACTTGTGCCTGTCATCTTTGACGCACTCCCGGATTGGCATGTTGAAACCCCTCGTCAGATAAAAGTGGGTGCGGTGATGGCTGCCTGCCAAGCCGTGCGGAATGCGAAAGTCAAATGTAAAGAAACTGGTGAGTTTCAAAGCGTCAAGTTTCGTTCAAGGAAACGCAAGCAGACGCTCTATCTGCGTGCGGATTCATTGAAGACCAACGGTTTTTTTGTGCGTTTTTTAGGCGATATGAAAATGGCAGAACCCTTACCTGCTAACCCACAAGGAACAGGTAAGGGTTCCGAACGTGATATGGATAGCGAAGTCAAGGATTCTCAACTGATACTGGAAAATGGTA
Organism: Candidatus Poribacteria bacterium; assembly: GCA_047516705.1. Lineage (GTDB taxonomy): Bacteria > Poribacteria > WGA-4E > WGA-4E > WGA-3G > WGA-3G. The sequence continues at coordinate 5,046 of JAKZUG010000649.1, forward strand.
GATATTTTCTCTGTGTGCCTTACGTTGAGAAGAAAAAGACGCGAGAACCAAGTGGTAGAATAGTAGCACTTGACCCCGGTGTTCGTGATTTTATGACATTTTTTTCGGAAGATAGTTTTGGGTGGCTTGGTCGTCAATGTATCAATCGGGTACAGAGGCTTTGCCAACATTGTGATAACCTCTTATCACGCGCGACGCAAGAGAAACGCCCGCTACGGCGTGCCTTGCGGAAAGCCGCGAACAGAATAAAGGTAAAAATCCGTAACCTTATCAATGAACTTCATAAGAAGGTCGCACACTTCCTTGTAACCCATTTTGACATCATTTTGCTGCCAACTTTTGAATCGAAACAGATGACGAAAAGAGGTGGAAGGAAGTTGCGTAGGAAATCTGTTAGACAGATGCTCACGCTTTCGCACTATACATTCAAGGCTTTCTTGAAGCAAAAGGCACGAGAGTATGGTGTGCGAGTGATTGATGTCTGTGAGGCTTACACTTCTAAAACGGTATCTTGGACGGGTGAAGTCGTCGCGAACCTCGGCGGTTCCAAAGTTATCAAGTCATCGGAAGGTCATCGCATGGATAGGGATTTGAACGGCGCACGTGGGATATTCATTAAGAATGTCGCATGTGCTTTGACGGTTTCTCCATCTACTTCGTAGATGCAAACCGAGATTTCTATAGATTTTTATAGAAATACTCAGGTTCAAAGGAACAGGCAATATATGCGTTTTATATTATTAGTGATGACCCTCTGTGTGGTAGTTGGGCTATCCGGGTGTATTCTTGCATCGAATCCTTCGTATAACTGGAGCAAAAATATCGCTCTGGATGCTACGAGTGAGGATACGAAGTACCATGACGATAATATGTACTCAGTTGGAGAGACGGGACCTATTCTCGAAGATGAGAAGGATGAGGCATCACAACAGGAGTCTGATGACTACACCGAAGCAGTGCTCAGATGGCGGCAGCCACAGACGATTCAACAGATTGTCGTGAAAGCCGAGCCAGGGCAAATGGAATTCTTCTACGCGCAGTACATGGATGATGACGGAAAATGGGTCACGGTAAAACATGTCCGAGACAACATGCGTCCTATTTACAAGTTCACCTTGGGAGATCCGATTGTGACGACCAAGTTTCGACTGAAAGTGCCGCGGCGTTGGGATTCACGGCGCGTCGGTGGACAGAAACGCTCAACACGCGGCGAAACTGGGGCACCGAGTATACAGGAGTACAAGAAGATTCAAGATATTGAACTCTATTACGCACTTCCACCAGATCCGATGGAAGCCGGGGCAACGCCACAGTAGTATCCGGCTTACAATGCGCACTAAAACAATTCTACCTGAACATCGCGTAAGGCGAAGAAATGCTTTCTAACGAGACAATCAGCCTAATTCATTTAAACATGATTCAAGGGGTTGGACTAAAAACCGTTCAATTCTTACGCGGTGTTTTTGGGAGTGCTGAGAGTGCACTTCAGGCGACACCCGACGAACTCGGGAAAATAGACCAACTTTCGCCTGCGATGCGTGACCTCTTGAGTCGTAAACCGATTCAGTATCCAATAGAACGCGAATTGGAGTTAATACACGAATACGGTTGTCAGGTCATGACGCTTTATGATGCCGCATATCCGCAATGCTTGAAGGAAATTGATACGCCACCCCTCGTGCTGTATATCAGAGGAGAACTGACACTGGAGGATTCGCTCAGCATTTCGATCGTTGGCTCTCGGGATGCGAAAGATTACGGGCGGAAGGTGGGTTATCGACTGAGTTATCAACTTGCGCAGCACGGTCTGACGGTCGTCAGTGGATTGGCGAAAGGAATTGATACCTCAGCACATCGTGGGGCACTTGAGGCGGGTGGTAGAACAATCGCGGTGATGGGTAGCGGATTGAGTTTTATCTATCCAGCGGCGAATAGTGACCTCGCTGAGAAAATTACGGAAGCCGGCGCGTTAATTTCCGAATTCCCTATGGGAGTCAAGCCGAAACCGAGGAATTTCCCACGCCGGAACCGTATCATCAGTGGTCTGACGCTTGGCACTCTTGTGGTGGAAGCGTCAAACCGCAGCGGCGCACTCATTACCGCACGTCTCGCGGGCGAACAAGGCAGAGAAGTCTTTGCTGTGCCGGGAGAGATCTTTTCTGAACTCTCAACCGGCACCCACAAGTTGATTAATAACGGTGCGAAACTCATTAATACTGTGGACGATCTCCTTAACGAACTACCCCCGTACGCATTAAACCGGATCCAGCCCGATGTGCCAACATCGCCGATACCGAGTATAGAGACTGAATCTTCACAAGAACTGTCCATTGAGAGAAGCGATCCCAAACTCGCAGCGACACAACCTTCCTCCGAAGTACAGCAACCTATCCAGAGCGCGCCGCCACCGGGTTTAACACCAGACGAGAGAACAATCTTCGATGCTATTGAAGTCCCGTCATCACATATTGATACCATCATTCGGACAACACAACTACCGATTAGTCAGGTGTCGAGTATCCTGCTGATGTTGGAACTCAAAGGCATCATTCAGCAATTACCGGGGAAACAATTTACTAAGAGTGGTTAGAGCCTATCTCATAAATACCAGTATGCCTGTACTGAAAGAGAGACTTTTTTGTGAAGTATATTGTAAGTCCCCCTGATAAGGGGGATTTAGGGGGTTTCTTCCGTGAGATATTCTTATTGGACAATGCTCTCAAACTATTTATGAGACGCACTATAGTACGGTCATTTAGTTCTCCAATAAAAGTGTATGCTAAATTGTGAAATACCCCTGTAGGAGCGATCTCCGAATCGCGACTTTCCTACCAAAATGGCTAAAAGCCTAAAACTAAATAGCCCTACACACTGTAGTAAACTGTCTCATAGCAGAGAGAAATTGAGATGTTGAATGGAAACAAATCTAACTTTTCAATATGATAGGGATGCCGATATTTTGTACGTAAACACTTGTGCACCGTATCCGGAGCAAGAGAGTGAAGAGATTGCTGATGAGATCATCGCGCGTTTCAATCCAGACACGGGCAACATCGAAAATTTTGAGGTCTTATTCTTCTCCACGCGCTTGTTGCGTGAAGAGTTATTTCATCTACCGATTTCTGCCCGTTTGCAGTTAAACAAAGAATAATGAAATTTACCTTGGAAATATGAAAATACTGGGCATTGATACCTCATGTGATGAAACAGCTGCAGCCGTTGTTGCGAATGGCAGAGAAATGCTTTCTAATGTTGTCGCCTCACAGATTGAGACACACCAAGAATACGGTGGCGTTGTACCGGAACTCGCATCCCGCAAACACATTGAAGCCATTAACTACATTGTTAGTAGAGCGTTAGCGGAGGCGGATGTCACATTTAAGGATTTGGAAGCAATAGCAGTGACGAATCGACCCGGCTTAATCGGGGCACTGCTTGTCGGTGTTGCAGCAGCAAAGAGCCTTGCCTATTGTCACGACCTGCCGTTGCTCGGTATTAATCATATTGAGGGACATATCTACGCCAATTTTATGGTACATGATGCCCTAACGTTTCCGCATATCTGTCTCACAGTTTCTGGCGGACATACCCTGCTCGTAGAAGTTCACGAAGGGTGGCAATACAAGGTTTTAGGGAGCACGCAAGACGATGCCGCCGGTGAGGTCTACGATAAGGTTGCGAAGTACCTCGGGCTCGGTTTTCCGGGTGGTAAGGTCATTGATGAACTTGCACAGAAAGGGAACCCTTCGGCAGTAAAATTCCCGAGACCGATGCGAAATAGCGGGGACTATCAGTTTAGTTTTAGCGGTATCAAAACCTCAGTCCGTTATTTTGTAGAGAAAGCGCGGCGCGCAGGTGTCCTCGTGGAAAATGGACAAAAGGATGCTAAGGACGCAAACCCTGATACGGTAACCGTTGAAGATATTGCTGCCAGTTTTCAAGCTGCCGTTGTTGATGTTCTCGTTTACAAATCAATCTGTGCTGCGAAATCCACCGGTGCCAAAACAATAACATTGACGGGTGGGGTTGCCGCAAATAGCCAACTTCGCGCTTCGCTGAAAACCGCCGCCGCGGAAATCGGTGCCGAACTCTACTATCCACCGATGAATTTATGTACAGATAACGGCGTAATGATTGCCGGTATCGCTTACCAGAAGTATCAGCAAGGACTTCGAGACAGTCTCTCTCTGAATGCCGCTGCAAACGGCTCTATCGTGGATGTCTAAACAGGAGATGGATTTGGAATCTGATGTGTGCATTGAAGCCGTAGAATTCCTGAAATCAGGCGGTATTGTTGCTGTCCCTACCGATACAGTCTACGGATTGGGGGCAGATCCGTTTAATGCAAATGCTGTGCAAAGGCTCTACATGTTAAAAGGACGACGAGACGGTAAGCCGATTCCACTCGTCCTCAGTTCGGTTGATGATGTCCATCGCGTTGCCCAAAACTTACCTGACTACTTCTTTCACCTCACAAACCGGTTTTGGCCCGGCGGTTTGACAATTATTGTTGAAGCAAAGGATCTACTTCCGGTATTGACAGCCGATGGTAACACAGTTGGGGTGCGCATCCCGAACAATCCACTACTTCTGAAAATCCTCCAAACTTTTGGTGGACCGGTGGCGATAACAAGCGCGAATCTCTCAGGGGAACCTCCAGCCACCTCTGCTCAAGATATTGGTGAAGAACTCGCATCGCGAATTGATATGATAGTCGATGGCGGCAAAACACCAGGACCTATTCCGTCTACAGTCTATGACATCTCTGTCTCGCCACCGCTTATCCGACGGCACGGCGTGATTTCAGAAGAGGCCCTCGCCAAGGAGCTCGTGTGCTACAACAAGCTTTAAAGCAGCTGCTGCAATTTTTAGCCACGCCTACCGGCAATTCGGTCGTACTCGGTGTAATCAGTTTTGTCCTGTTGGCGATCGTTTATCACAGAAAACGGCAGATCCCAGGATTAACGGTGGAGGTTATCCCCGAAGATACGTGGTTTATCAACCGCGACGACAACCATCGCCTCGCCATAGTCGTATCGTTGCATCTCATTAACAAATCAGCCGCGCCTATTCGGATTCGGAAATGTAAGTTAAGTGGGTATTCACCCAAATCTCCACCTGAAAAATTGGTTTTAGAGGGGCATGATACGAGTGTTGAACTTGCGTACCCCAAGCATGATTTCTTTGTTGATGTAGGGGGTCATCCTTCCGAACACACTTCAGAGTACGTTCTCAATCCCTACACAGAACAACGTATGTGGATTTTCTACCACTCCGGTATTGTTACAATGACGAACATGCTTCGCGCACCGATTGTACTCAAAGATGTCAATCGGAAACGGAAATCTATCCATGTCGTAGTGCCTCGCAATATGGAGCAGATTACGCTCTATCGCGAGGCAGCAATGCGGTGGTGATTTAATCGAGTTCGGACAGTTTCACAGTTCTGCCACCCGCTTCTGCGGACATGTCGGCGGCGAACACGACGCGATGCGTTTCAAACGCAGTATCAAAATCGGTCAACGGCATCGGTTCATTTTGTCTGATACTCTCTATAAACGCTTGGAACTGTGGTTCATACGGATGATCGCTGACATCACCGGAGTCAATGAGCGAGGTCTCAAGTGTGCTCCACTTACTTTTATCCATCCCTTTAAGTTTCGAGGAATAGATACGGTTGTCAAGTAGGCTGCCTTCACTTCCTACGAGGTGGATGTGGAAATAGTAGGGCTGCAAGCAATCAACGCAGGAGGTAACTTTCCCAATCTTTCCACCTCCTTCAAACTTAAGGAGACTCACACTTGTCGTCTTATATTCATAAGGTTGAAAATTAGCACCTGTGGATTGTGTGTGATAACCGGTTACCTCTTCGACGTTTCCATCCATGAAAAAGAGGAGCGCATCAAGGGCGTGACATCCAGCAGTGAGTAGGGTACTACCGCCAAAGTCTTTTTTGATATTCCATTCGTATTGCCCGTACCAAGGTCCGATACCGTGGTAGTAATCAACTTCGGCGTAGTGGAGCTCGCCGAGAAGTCCGTTGTCAATTATAGAGCGGATCATCGTGAAATGCGCACTATATCGGCACTCAAAGCAGACACAGACGTTGACACCGCTGCTTTTGACAGCATCGCGAATGGCTTTCGCATCTTCGTATGTGAGGCAGATCGGTTTCTCGATGATAAGATGTTTCCCCGCTTCTGCAGCGGCGATGGCTTGTGCCGCGTGAAATGGGTGTGGCGTACAAATATCAATAATATGTACGTCTGGGTCGGCAAGCATTTTATCAAAATCGGTATAGGCTTTTAGAGGTGTTCCGTATGTTTCCGCCAATACAGATTCATCGTGTTCGCGCCGTGAGCAGATAGCAGTGACATCCGAACCTGTAACGGCTTTAAAGGCTTCGATGTGAGCACCAGCGACCCAACCGAGTCCAACAATTCCAACGTTGAGGTTATCCATTTTACAGCTCCTTTGAATCCCGCAGGCATTAGAGAGCGTTGCTGTCAAGCCCATGTTGAAAAATTCAAACGCGCACGGGTAATTATAGTAAAACCTGAAGATATGTAGACAAATTAGGATTTAAACCTCCATTTTACCTCTGGCGCAGTATCCTAACTCTCCAGCAACACTCTAATCGGTAATTGTAGATTTACTTTGAAAATATTATAGCATAGATACAGATTTTTGAGAGAAAAAATTGGTTGATTTAATTTTCATTTCCGTGTATAATTAAGCAGAAGGAATATTGCGTTCATTTTACAAAACCGTTTATGAATATCTGATGTACTTTAGCGGGTTTTGGTCTGTGAATAAAAGACCCGCTGTACATCGGCACAACAGATACCTTTGACAGAAAAAAGAAAATGTCCTATAATATGTTAAGAAATATGTTAAGACTTGGAACGCAACGTTTTTCGGTATATTTTCGGTATAACTGTGCCTTGTGTGTATAATCCTGCAAGTGGTGACTGTAGGTACCCTTTCTGAGCCTATCCTGTTTATTTCAATTCGCAATAAAGGAGACGATTCCGATGGAGACTAAAATTTCCGATGTCTTCCCCCCGAAATTTGCAAAAGAAGGGTTAACTTTTGACGATGTTTTGCTGATTCCGGCTGAATCGGATGTGCTGCCGGATCAAGTGGATACGAGTACACAACTGACACGTAACCTCCGGCTAAACATTCCTATCTGTAGCGCGCCTATGGATACTGTCACCGAATCTGCACTTGCTATTGCACTTGCACGGGAGGGAGGCATCGGAATCATTCATTATAACTGCTCTATTGATGAGCAGGTTTCCGAAGTTGACCGGGTAAAACGATCGGAGAGCGGTATGATTACTGCACCGATTACACTAACAGCGGATAAGACAATTCGTGATGCGCTTAAGGTGACGGAGAGTTACCACATCGGCGGTGTACCTATCGTTACCAAAGACGGGTATCTTGTCGGTTTAATTACCAACCGTGATCTTAAATATGAAAACAATCTCGAACTCCCCTTAACTGCACGGATGACACCCAAGGACAAACTGATTACCGCATCACCAGGGATTACACTTGATAAAGCGAAAGCGATACTTCACAAATCTCGAAAAGAAAAACTACCGATCGTGGATGAAGATTTTCGACTCTGTGGGTTAATTACGATTAAGGATATCGACAAAGTTCAGATGTTTCCGCAAGCCTGTAAAGACAACGCTGGTCGGTTACGGGTCGGTGCCGCTGTTCTACCTTCAACGCCTTTGGAAGACGTTGACCGCTTGGTAGAAGCGGGTGTTGATGTACTTGTATTGGATACAGCACACGGTCATTCCAAAAACGTCATCCTATCAACGGAGTACCTTAAGGCCCACTTTCCAAACGTTGAACTCGTCGCAGGTAATGTCGTCACGCCTGAAGCCACGCGAAGCCTCATTGATGCCGGTGCCGATGCAGTAAAAGTCGGCGTTGGTCCCGGTTCTATTTGCACAACCCGTGTGGTGGCTGGGGTCAGTATCCCTCAGATTACAGCAATTTACGATTGTGCACAGGAAGCGGATAAAGCAGGCGTTCCGATTATCGCTGATGGCGGTATCCGTTATTCTGGAGACATCGCCAAAGCCATCGGTGCTGGTGCCAGTTCTGTCATGATTGGCAGTTTACTGGCTGGAACCGACGAGAGCCCAGGCGATACAGTCATCTATCAAGGGAGAACCTATAAAATGCACCGCGGAATGGGGTCAATAGGTGCACTACGGAAACGGAGCGCACGACAGCCAGCGGAAAGCACAGAGGATATCTCCAAACTCGTGCCTCGCGGAATTGAAGGACGGGTGCCACACAAAGGCAAACTCAGTAATTTCGTCTATCAGTTAGTCGGCGGAATTCGCTCTGCGATGGGGTATTGTGGGACCGCAGATATTAACACGTTACGTACGAATAGCCAATTTGTCCGGATGTCCAGCAGCGGCTACCGCGAAAGCCATCCACACGATATTGATATTACAGAGGAAGCACCGAATTATACGGTTACGAATCTCAGCTCATAGGTATTATTTAAGAGTTTTTTCACTAATGATATGGCACACTTCTTATAGTGAAATCTGAAAATATGTAGAGTGGGGTTTCTAACAAATTTTAAAAATTGCTGAAAAACGAAAAAAATTACCATTTGATAACTTTTTAACGAGAACTTCGCATAAAATTAAGTCTCTGTAGGTTGTGGAGGAAATATCATTACTTGAGCAATACCTCATTATTTGGATGTGTTTTTCGCCACATTTTTAGTAGTTGGCGTTTTGCACGGATACAGAAAGGAAGTGTTTTATGAAGCTTAACGAAGAGATGTCTTTTTGGGATAGACTCTATATTCCAGCCTTGATTAGGGGGTTGTTTACTACGTTGAAGCATATCCCAAAAAAGAAATTGACTTACCAGTACCCTGAAGATTCGAGGAGCGTGGATGAGCGCAACGAGCGGTATCGCGGCATCCACAAACTGACGACGACAGAGAAAGATGAAATTAAGTGTGTAGCATGTTTCTTATGCGCGACTGCCTGCCCTGCTGATTGTATCACCATTCAGGCAGCACCGGCACCCGAAGGGTGGCAAACCAAGGAAGGCTACCAACGCGAAAAGTACCCCGATGTCTTTGAAATCAATATGCTGCGCTGCATCTTTTGTGGGTACTGTATTGAAGCTTGTCCCGAAGATGCTATCCGGATGACCGGATTAACGCTCCCTCAATACTTCCGTGAACGTCAGAAAGAAGGCGAAAGCTTGGGGAGTTCGCGTAGTGACTTCATTTTTGACCGAGATATGCTTGTCGCTAACAACGATATCCCTCAAGAGGGACTTAGTGTTGAAGCGAAGTAGAAATTAATGGCATCATACGCTCCCTTTCCGGATAAAAAGTACGGTATTATCTACGCAGATCCACCTTGGGATTACAAAGGGCAACTTCAACATACAGGGATCGGCGGCAAAGACAGTGGAGGCGCAATTCGGCATTATCCGACTGTACGGGTGTCAGAAATGGAGATGTGGGATATTGCCGCTATCAGTGAAGAGAATTGCCTGCTTTTTATGTGGAGTTCGTCTCCGCACCTGGATCAAGCGATTCGGCTTGGCAAGGCTTGGGGGTTTCAGTGGGCAACAGTCGCCTTTATTTGGGATAAGCAACGCGTAAACCCCGGTTTCTATACGATGAGCCAATGTGAGTTGTGCCTCGTTTTCAAACGCGGTAAAATTCCACAGCCACGCGGTGCGCGAAACGTTAGGCAACTCCTTCAAACGAAACGGTCACGCCACTCTGAAAAACCGGATATGGTGCGTGAGCGGATTGAGGAAATGTTTCCGCATCAGTGTAAGATTGAACTGTTTGCACGCAAGCAGACACAAGGCTGGGACGCATGGGGGCTTGAGGTTCATTAGCCTTGGTGAAGTCTATTGCACAGTGCTGGGACATCAGATTAGCCGATAAGGCGGGAGCAAAATATTCATTTTTTCTTATCATTTCGGTTGATGTAAGCACAAAGGGTGCCTTCTGGCTAAAATTACATTGATATTAACGTACTTTTACGACTGCCAGAACTTTCATTGTAGCACCGACACAGTAAATATCTGTCCGCGTTGTGTTTACGATCAATCTATAATTTATTTAATTTAACTGACTGGGCGTAACGGTTTGAATTAAAACAAAATCGTTGGGCATATACCGGTCACTTACAAATTTATTGCCTAAATTTATTTGAAAGGCGCATATCGAATTGACCCAATGCAAGGATTATCACTTAATTTTCGTTCAGAGACGCTTTTTACGTTAACTGATAAAATCAAAACCAGTATTGAGGGACGGATGAGTTGGGGAGATACTTTTGGCTTGGGGCTTGGTGTCAAATCCGATAAACACTTGATCATTTGGACACCGAAAAAGACTTCAGAAGGCGACATTCTACCCGGTTTTGACTCAGAGGATGGCAAACTTACGCTGAAAATGCGACCGCGTCCAGGGGCGTGGGTCTCTTGGATTGACGAAGCAAAAGTCACCGCTGAGACACAAGACAACTATGATCGGGTCCACAGAAGTATACAAGAATTGGAACGGAATGCACGTCAAATCACAGAATTCGCCGATGGCGTTGTCTCGGACATAACCATCCAAAATTTGGGAAAATCCCTGACGCTTTCTGAACTCACACAGGATGTTTTGAAAGCACGTTTAGCAATACCGAGCACTATCAAAACCGGCGGGTATGTACTCGCGCAAACTGATGATACGCATGCCGAGGATATGCATGCCGAGGATATGCACTCGGCAACTGTTATTATTCCAGAGCAAACCCATATCCATCGCATCCATCTCAATGAGGATGTCCTTTTTGATCGAATACTCACAGAGGACTACGACGTACTCCTTGTAGTCCTTCGGACGCATATTAAACAGTACCCTGACCTCGCTGATTTGGGGTACAGTCTAACACTTCGTACCCGATTGTCTGATATTTCTGATGATGAAGATGAGGAGATGCCGGATGCAGTTGAAGTGCTTGATTCCATTCAAGTGCTTGCTACAGCGGCGGTCTACGATCCACTTGAACCGGAGACGTTCAAGTTAGTACCCGTCACGTTCAACGCACCTGCCGAAAACATTGAGACCGCGATTGCTGAGAGCTCTAAGAAAATCGAAACGTATACGGTGAAAGCCAACCAGCACGCCTATCAACTTATGGCACAATTCCAGCAGGGAGTGGAAACCCGTTTGAGAGCCCTTGTGTTAGGACCTGGGCAACGCGTTCATAATAAGGTATGGGACGATCTCGTGATTCGAGAATTGCGGAGTACAATACTCGCTTTCGTTGATTTTTACGCGGAATATCTTACCGAAAATTTTGAGGCGGCAGTCGCAGCGGCGAAAACCGATGCACTCACCCAAAATATTGACCCTATGATAGAATTTTGGCAGCTACAGGATAACCAACAGTCAACCCTGAATCACCTCATTCAATCCTCTTACAAATTGGCGAATCAGGTACTGGATAGGGCTGCCGGATTGTTTCATGATTTAGTGTTTGAACAAGACTTCATTGAGACAGGCCTTGTCAAGCAGGTTGAACTCCTAACTTTTGAAAATAACGAACTCTTAGATGAGATATATCTACCGAAGTGGACACGCGCAACCGTGCGTGAGAAAATGGCTAGCCTCACCCTCCGCTCGACTTTGCATGCTACTCAAATCGAACGTTTGACGACTATCTGGTTGGAATTACTGGAACTCGCGAACTTCGTAAGTCAGCACAAGCAAGATTTTGAAGACGTTATTCAACCGTTAGTTGATCTCTTGCTGGCAGCGAAAACCGGGCAGGTGCAGCGCCGCGCACAACAAGCGCAGCAGCGCGGCAGGACTGCTAATTTCACCAGTTTCGAAATTCCTGATGACGCTTTTGAACGATTGCTTGACCATGTGAAGGTGTATTTGCCAATCATAAAGCAGTGGTTGGCAAACCAGCCACCGAAAGCGGATGCACAACAGCATTACGCTACGCTATGGACGTTAGTGCTTGATGGTAAACTCCGCGAGCGACTCCTTGAAGAGGTCCAACCCACGTGTGATATTAATCTCAGTGTACCAGACCAAACGAAAAGGTTAATCAATCTCATGTTGGGAAGTACACTGGTTATTCAAGCCGAAAAGGACCGGAAATTGATAGAACGCAACCTGAATCGGGCAATCATCTCAAAAACTGGGCATGAATTGGCGAATATTACTACGGCGGCGATGCTTGCTATCCATGGTGATACCTTACTTGCGATACTCCACGAAGAATTGCTCGGTTATCATGACACTTTAGTGAAACGGGCAAACAGACTCACAAATGCATCCCCAAAAGGGAAAAAGCGGAAGCGTGGAAACTCCCAAAATGGCGGCGCAGTAAATGTTGAGGCTGTTGAGGCAGAGCAGCAGAAAGTCGAAGAGCTTATGACTTTCCTAAGACCTTACCGGCAGGAAGAGGTTATCGCCACTTTAGCAACAGCTGGGCTTAATCCACGTAATTCAAACCTTGAGGAGATTCGGAAACAGCAGGTACTCAGTTTCGATGTAAGCGATTTACCTGCGATAGGCGCAACATGGCTTGGCGATAGTAAGAGTGTTGAAGATTATCCGAATCTGCGGATGTTCCTCCTGCAAAATCAGCTGCCCATATCGACGACCGGTAAGCTACTCATGGAGTTGCGACAACAATTTCCAGATGAACTGTTCAACCACGTTTTGGAACTCATTCAGGAGGTGAAGGCACTTCAAAGCACTGACTATAAAGGGGATCTGCTTGATCAGTTTGTCACCTATATATCTGAAAAGGTGTGGCGATGGGAATTAACCCAGATTACCGAGACGGAACTCCCGCTTTTGTTGAAGGAAAAAGTACTCGCCTCGGCAGTCTGTTATGAAAAAGAGGTGGACACCTTGCTTGAATACGTTGAACGTTACGATGAATTGGTATCCACGAAACTGGCATCAGATTCTGAAATGGACAACTACCGTCAATATATTGAGAAGCAATTTCAAGCAATCGTTGAGACCCTTTTAGTGTAGTTTTAGGTTTTTACACATCGGTATTTCAAGTGTGCTGAGTTGGTGCGCGCCCCGTCACAAAAGGCGCGATCGTAGGCATAGCACGCAAATGAATCGACTTTCCGTAAGTCCGTTAGAGGGTGTGATAGATGAAAGTAGCTTTATTGGGCGACAGTCAGCTTGCCGTTTCGGCTGCCTGGGGCTTGTGTCAATCGGAGACGGCACACGAAATCGTCTTTGTGTCGGATGCGACATCGAACAAAAATAGGTTTGTTTCTTCAAAAGAAGAGGCACCCGGAAGACTTCGGGATCTTGTGGAATCAAACGCGTTAAGCGCAAGTGATACTGCAATTTCATTTTCCAATTTGTTGGAAGGGTTAGCTGGCGCAGACCTAATTATTCTGCTGCCACCGATGGGACTCTCCGGTTTTCGTTCCGCACAAGCGTCAAAGACAACAGGAATCGCACTTGTCAGGCGGTTTATCCCCGGCATCCAACAGCATGCATCGGATGCCAAGATCTTGATGGCGATATCACCCGCAAATTACATCGCCGCATGGACGCATCAAGTTCTCGGCGGCGGAAAAATTATCGGTCTCGGAAACGGTGCCGCTACAGCATACCTAACCGCTGAAATTGCGAAACGCGTTGAGGTCTCCGTAAAAGATGTAACCGCTTTGACGATTGGGAGTGATTGGGAGAGGTATCCGCTGCCACAATATTGCCGCGTGAACGGCATTCCCTTAGCACAACTGATGTCTGAAACGGAAATCGACAGTCTCTGTGAAGCGGTCTCACAACGTTGTCCTTATACCACACAATCGGAATATACTTTGATAAGCCATATTTTGCAGGTGGTTTCTGCAATTGCACTTGATAAACAGCGGGTGATAAGTGTCGGCACCCACATATCAGCTGGCGAAACATCAGTTTATCTGAACGTTCCAGCGCAAATTGGAAGCGACGGCGTAACGTCCATTGTCCCACTTGAGTTGGATGAGCATCAGCGCGAGCAGTTTAAAAAATTAGTCACCCAGAGTGCTGAAGATCAATCTCCGTAGAATGTTCGTTTAACTTCCCAAGCCTCAGTCTCCATATCCGGTAGGCGCGGTTTGATGAAGTTTAAGTATTTAAATCGGTAATCCCCCAGGCCCGGTAGGCGCGGTTTGGAACCGCGCTGGGCATACGCCGGAAACGCCACAGTTATCCCAATGAAATTACCGAATTAATTTTTTTATCTTCATGTAACCGCACCGGATCTGAGAGACAAACTTTGTGTGATCCGAAACCCTCTTGAGTCCCGGAAGGTTTATTTCCTTGGGTATTTCTTCAGTATCTGTGTAGAAACTTATTCCGTTAGGGATAGCGTGTGTAGAGAAAATGAGAGAAATATATCAAAAAATTCCAGAATTAATTGAATCCGATCAAGTTGGTGCCTACTGTACTGTTGTGGAAACCAAGGGTTCAACACCACAGAAGTCGGGTTCAAAGCTGCTCATTCTCCCCAATTTGCGGAACATTGGCACGCTTGGCGGTGGCTGTGTTGAAGCGGAGGCGCGCCGACAAGCCATAGGGTTGATGCAGGGCGGAATACCACGGCTCCTTGAGTTTCAATTGGATAGCGATTACGGTTGGGACGATGGACTCATCTGCGGTGGAAATATGAAAATCTTCATTGATCTGCCGAAGACCCAAGCGGAAGCGGAGATGTTTGAGAGGCTCCAAACGCTGAGCGACGAAAAAACACCCCTTGTCTATGCTACCGTTGTGACAAGTGCCAAGCAAGATGTGGATGTCGGTATGAAGATGATTTTCGCTGCTACGGGTGAACGCATCGGCACATTGGGAGATTTGGCTTTGGAAGCAGCAGTTGAAGAGGAAACCGCTGGGATCCTTGAAAACAACAGAGCAAGTTTGTTTCACGAGGACGACTCGACTGCAGTCTTCTTAGAACCGTTACAACCGCGGCCGACACTGCTCATTGCTGGAGCAGGTCATGTCGGTCAAGCACTCTGTCATCTTGGCAGTTGGTTAGACTTCGACATTGTTATTGTTGACGACCGTGCCGACTTTGCCTCCGCGGAACGATTGCCGGAGGCAGACCAAGTCATCATTGGCGATATCGCTACGGAACTCCGAAATTACCCAATTACCTCACTGACCTACGTCGTGATTGTCACCCGTGGACATCAGCACGATGAATCTGCGTTACACAGCGTCGTTGAGTCGGATGCCTGTTACATCGGTTTAATAGGCAGCCGCCGCAAGATTAAGCTTATCTTCGACGACTTAATGACGGCTGGGATTTCCAAAGAGAGACTCCAGCAGGTTTATGCACCGATCGGCTTAGATATTAACTCGAAAACCGTGCCAGAGATCGCTGTCAGTATCGCATCGCAACTGATCCAGATCCGAAATGCAGCTGACAATATCCACACCTTCGACGCGCAACCTGCGCGAATGCCTACAATTAAAGTAGCAGAGGCAAAAAATGAATGACATTCATGTATCAGGGGATAAATCTTATACACTCAGCGAGGTTATTGACGCTGTAAAACAGACGCTTGATGGCGTAAGCGAACAGTCAGCACAAAACAAACTCCGGTATTCTTCCATCGATGTCTATTGGCTCCTCCACGACATGCTCCGATATGTGAATAGGAATGTCCCCGGTGAGTTCATCCTGCACCAAACCAAGAAAGGGGTCTATCAAGTGAGATACACCGCCGAGGATTCCGCGAGACGGAGTTCAAGTAGGAAACTCAAAGCAGAGGTAAACCGAACGGCAAGTTATCTCGAAGAACTAACAGGCAGACGTCCCTCGTGGGGTGAAGAAGAGGAACAGTAGTAGGCACACAGCGTGTGCCGTAACCAACCCACCAGCACCCAGTAGGCGAGGTTTTTAACCGCGCCGATCAACGATATATTGTTATACCATTTCTAAAAGGTTATATCGCATTAACCGCACCATTCACCCAGACCCCGGTAGGTGCGGGATTGCGGCGTACTCGCCCAAATGCGATCTGCATTCCTAACCCCACCGAGCATAACAAAAAACAGTAGACTCCTTTAAGAGAAACCGTCAATCAGAATTAGTATTAATTGTAAAACCTATTATTTTCCTATCTTTAGTCCAGTAGGGACGATACGTTTATAGAAGTGTGCTTCTTCTATACTTTTAGCCCTATAAGGGCGACATGTTTATAGAGAAGAATCCTGTCTCCCTTCAGCCCCGTAGGGGCAGCATCTGTGTAGAAACGTGGATCTCCACCTCTTTAGCCTTGTAAGGGCGGCATCTGCATGGATCCTGATTTCTCTTGATGCTTATTGCTATACGTGCTATTATTTTAACAAGTTGTTTGACGACATAAGGAGAGTATTTCGTGAACCAAGAACCTAAGGTAACAGTTGAAGATATTGAAATGTCCGTGGATGCATTAGATGTCCAGAAAGCAGCAGACATTTTTGAAGAACACGGCTGTCTTGTCGTCCGCGGTCTGATGGCACCCTATATTGAAGCAATGCACAAGGATATTGAGGCAGCCGCCGCAGAATCCATATCGCTACTTGACAAGGCAGAACGGATTGTTGAGGGGTGGCGGACACCCAACGGCACGCTATTCCTCCCAGCACCATCAGGCTACGAA
>JAKZUG010000650.1:0-2600 GCA_047516705.1 Candidatus Poribacteria bacterium
GTGCGTGAGGCTTGAGTTTTCTTTCCGCCGTTTTTCACGAAATCAAGGACGCGTTTGCGTAAATCTGGTGAATATCTCATAAGACTTAGAGATTATCATAATGTTGATAAAATGTCAATATATTTGCTAAATCTACTATAATTGCTCTTTTGCTGACTGCTGACCGCTGATGGAAACCGACTGCTGGAAACTGACAACTGTTAACTGAATGCTTTAATGCCACACAATATAGGTCGGTATCTGCAGCACCAGTCCGATGAGGCTCCAGACACATCCAAGCGTGTAATCCCCCAAGATCAGCCCCAAAAAGAACGGCACCGCTTGTCGGTAGAGTTTCACACCGCCAAGTTTTAGCACGATTGCCTTTGCTAACCAACCCAAGAAGATTGTAAACCACAACCTTCCCATTCCAGTGCCGCTGACTAACACGTAACCGGCAGGATGTAACGGCCACCACAGAAACCGGATCTTCATGATCATCAGGAATATCGTGAACATGAAACTGCTACCGATAACGCCAAGTTCCGGTCCGCTCGCCTCACGCGGACTGACAAGCCACGTCTGCAAGCGGTTGAATGTTTCCCATCCCATGTGGACGATCCAGCCGCGTGCTTTGCTTCCCGCACCCATATCGTAGAGGACGTGTAGATATGCCCAAAACGTTATCAGGATACCGAACACAATCGCCAAGATCATTCCGATGAGGAGTTGCCTATACCCGATGCGGCTCCGTTCTGCCAGACGGAACGCCTCCAGTTCACTCGGTGTCGGATGCGCCCGGAAACAGCGGACAAACGGGTAGAGGAACGTTAATCCCATCAGATTGTCTGCGCCCAGTCGACGTGTGCCTAATGCCAATACCATCGTCCGTCCCGGATCGACAAGGACAAGTTGATGAAGTGGCGGCCCAATTTCAGCGCGAATACGGGTGATACCGATAATCATCGGAAAGTAGAACAGAAAAAAGAGTCCAATCGCCCAGAAGGTCATCCCCATCTGATAACAGAAGAAGAAAAGGAACATCAACCCGACGGTGAACAGTCCGGCAGCAGTGCGGTAACGCATCGGTTCCCCGGAATCGTCAGGTGGTGGTTCGCCACGGCGTTGTGCAATCCCAAAAATTTTACGGATAATACGTCCATAGTGCCGTCTCCCCATCCACAACGGGATGCATCCGAACGCTATCCAAGCACCCGTCTGCTGTTCAAGATTATAGATATTGCGTGCGCCCAACATATCTGTCACTACCATCTGAACACGAGTCAGTAACCAGAAGAACCAGCACGAAAACGAGAGATCCAGCGGCGTGAAGAACATCAAACCGATGCTAAATGGATAGAAGGAGATACGAATCGGTCCCATCGCGCTCCACGGCTTTGAACTGAATTGTCCAAGTACTTTGTTTCTAATAGGTAGGGAAGGGATTTCTGGGTACAGGAAACTCAGTCCATTTAGCAGTTCTGCACTCCCCGCAAGCGCGAATCCGAGCCACATCCACGGGGAACTAAAAAAGCGTCTCGGGTTGCTTGTCAATGCCAACGGGAGTTGGACAATCGGATAGTTCAACCGTTCATTTTCCGTCCACTGCTTTCGGAGAAAGATAGTTACGGCTAATAATGTTAACCAGAGCGCGATAACAAAACTTGACCAAGCAAGCACCGGCGGTATCCACGCGTTTAAAGTGGCAGAATTATAGAGGGTAGAATCTCCGTTGTAGAACCCTTCTAAGATACGTGGACTTTTGACGGCGATCCAACTGGGGATATTGTTTCCAAAGAGCGATAACCACTCATTTTCGGGGGTTGCGAACTGAAATGTATGCGCGAGGACTGGGATGAGGTAACCCATCATGGTATGTCCGCTGATCGTTGTTACCATCACGACCATGACATAGATGGTTTGTAAATCGGCTTGTGACATCGCCAGACGCGGCATGAATCGCTGCAGCAGTAGGTTCAGAAGTACGAAAACGAGGAGGGTGAAAACCGCATTAAAGAACAGCGAGGCGATTGTCAACTGCGTAGAATGCCACACCTCTGTCCCCATCAGGCACCAGTAGCTATTAAAGGCAACGAGTACCAACCCAATCAGTAGAATATGCGGTTTGACAAGATTCCGTTGTCCGTTTCGGTTAGCCATCTCCGCTCCTGCTGATGTGCTGTAATGCTTTCTGTAACACCGCTGCGTTGCTATAATCCTTGCGTGTCGGCACTTCCATCGCCTCCACACGCCCGTGCGCTACGCCTTCAACGATTGTGTCTCGTAGTGTCAATGAGAGGTAGCGGGGATGTGTTTTCGGAACGTCACTCAAGGCAATAGCACCTCAACCCAAATTTGCGCCTATTATACTATGTGTCGGGTAAGTTTGCAAGCGGAGATGTGTTAAGTGCAAAACATTAGTTCTTTCCTATTCCGACTTTCGATCAAGGTCTCTTCCGTGTAGGAGCGATCTCCTGGTCGCGACTTCACTACTAAAATAGGCAAAAAACGAAAAGCGAACAATAGTACTGAAATCTGCTTCCTTGAAATTTTTTGAAAAATGATGTATAATTTTCATCGCAACTTAACAGAACAAAATGGAGGGTTGAACGATGTACAGT
>JAKZUG010000651.1:0-9052 GCA_047516705.1 Candidatus Poribacteria bacterium
TCAGCATCTCTATACCGTACAACAAGATTTAGGGTTAGATGTTGAGTGGCTGACCGGACGAGAAGCACGTGAAATTGAACCTGTCCTCTCGCCTCGCGTAACGGCTACCATCCACTGTGCAACCGACTATCAGGTTGACAACCGACTCATGGTAACAGCACTGCAACGTGCCTATCAGGCGTGCAATGGTGTATTGCATGAAAACAGCACCATCGAAAGGATTGTCATAGAAGACGGTATCGGAACCGGTGTTCAAACACAAGACGGCTTTCAAGCGGCAGATGTGCTAATTCTTGCCGCAGGGTGTTGGTCTGCACAAATTGAAGGATTACCAGATACAATTATTCCGCCGGTGCGTCCTGTAAAAGGACAGATGTTGGCACTGCAGATGGAAGTCGGGATTACGCTTAAAAACGTCATCCGTACCGTCAGAGCAAGGTACCCGATGTCGGTATATCTGGTGCCGAGAACCGATGGCAGACTTATCGTTGGTGCCACGAGCGAGGAGATGGGATTTGACACGCGTCTAACCGCTGGCGGCGTGTTTGAATTGCTTCGTGGTGCGTGGGAAGCGGTGCCGGGTGTTTATGAACTGCCGATTCTGGAGACTTGGGCGGGTTTACGTCCCGGTAGTAGAGACAATGCACCTATACTCGGCAAAACACCTGTTGAAAATCTAATATATGCAACGGGGCATTATCGCAACGGTATCTTACTCACGCCAATCACGGCTTACGAGATAGCCAAACTAATTCTGACCGGTGAAACTGCAGAGACAATCGCTCCCTTCCAGTTAGACCGGTTTTTAAGGGAGTAGGCACACGCCGTGTGCCGTAACCACACTTGGAAAAATGAAGATACAAGTCAATGGCGAAAAAAAAGAGGTTCGCCTCAATTTAAATGTTCACGACCTGCTGATCGCTTTAGAACTGGATCCGACACAGGCTAGCATCGCTGTCGCCGTGGAGCGGGAGGTTATCCCGAAAACAGAATGGCAAGCGACGAAACTTCGCGAAGGTAGTGATGTCGAGATTATACGCGCTGTTCAAGGCGGATAGCGTACTAACAAAGCCGGTCAACAGGGAAGCATGAACACAATTTTAACGCTTGATAAAGAGGTTTTGAAGGTGTTATACTAATTGGAAATCATTCGTGGATAACTGTAGGCAGAATACTATGGAAAGCCAAGTGGTTCGTTGGATTCAACGCGCGAATAGTTTTGAGAAGGCTTTTACCCGATTAAAGGCAGCTGTCAAACTCGCGGAGCAACGGGAACTTCAGACTTAGAAGCACAAGGATTGATACAAGGATTTGAATACACGCATGAACTTGCTTGGAAGACGCTGAAGAACTTCCTTGAAGCGCAAGGTACAGTGAATCTGTACGGTGCGCGCGACACAACCCGAGAGGCTTTTAGGAACGGTCTGATTGAAAACGGCGAAGTTTGGATGGACATGGTTGACAAACGCAACTTAACCTCGCATACTTATGATGAAGAGACCGCTGCCGAAGTTGTTACGGCTATCTGCAATACTTATACCGTTTCTAATTGAATACCTTTCAATGTGCCTGTAGCATAAACTGTTAGTTTGTGCCACCGTGGTTCCTTTCAGGAAAGTTGGGCATGCGATATTTACTTTCAGAAATGGTATTACTTCGCCGAATTTGAAAGATTGATCGTTCGACTGCAGCAACTGAAAGAGGAAGGCACCCCTTAAAAATGGAACACGGCTTGTCTACCCAGACACTCCAAAAAATTCGCGATGTTTTTGTGTGATACCCGCAAGTAGAAGAGGTAGTGTTGTACGGTTCCCGTGCCAGAGGCGACTACAAAAACGGATCCGATATCGACCTGGCCCTCCACGGGGATGACACCTTGACACATACAATCCTCTCTCGAATCGCGAATGACCTGGACGATCAGCTGCTACCTTATACCATCGATTTGTCTATCTTCGAGAACATCCGTAACCCTGAAATGGTTGAACAGATTGAACGTATCGGTGTACCACTCTACAAAAAATAGGGTTTTAGCCAGTAGGTCTCGGAAATCACTGAGCAAACCCAATCGTTAACAATATGCAAGCATTCAAAATCGCAGACCAAACCTACATATCAAGGTTGCTTATCGGAACAGCAGGATACCCGAATTTCCATATAATGACGGAGTCTATCGCAGCAAGCGGTGCCGAAATCGCCACGGTGTCGATGCGGCGTGTGAAATTCACGGACACATCTGGTGAAAACCTGTTTGCCCTTTTACGTGAACGCGGTATGACGATTCTTCCCAATACTGCTGGTTGCTTCACAGCGAAGGACGCTATCCTGACAGCGAACCTTGCGAGAGAAGCACTTGAGACATCGCTCATCAAGCTCGAAGTTATTGGGGATGAGCAGACGCTATTCCCGGATGTGGAGCAGCTGCTCAATGCGGCAGAAACGCTCGTCAAAGACGGTTTTACTGTGATGCCGTATTGTAACGATGACCCGATTACTTGCAAAAAATTAGAAGACATTGGCTGCGCCGCCGTGATGCCGTTAGGCGCGCCGATCGGCTCAGGAATGGGGATACGCAATCCGTATAACATTCAGATTATCCGTGATCTTGTGCAAGTGCCGCTGATTGTGGATGCTGGGGTTGGTACAGCATCGGATGCAGCGATTGCGATGGAATTAGGGTGCGACGGTGTTCTTCTCAACACGGCAGTCGCGAAAGCACATCGTCCCGTACTGATGGCGGAGGCGATGAAGAAAGCGGTTGAAGCAGGTAGAGCGGCGTTTTTAGCAGGACGTATCCCTCGAAAACTCTACGCGACTGCCTCAAGCCCACAAACGGGAATGATTGAATAGAAAAAGGAAATCCCTTGAGACCATATACATCATGTACTTACGGGGTCAAAATCTCTTGCTGTAGAATTGGAGTTGGTGTGTGAAAAAAAGATCTTGTTTTTTTTGGATATATCTGATCGTTGTAACGCAAGTATTCGGCAGTGCATTGTTACCCGATCTGCAAAATGCTTTTGCGCAACTTCAGACCGAACTTGGACAGAGTCTCCTTGAAAAGAAACCCGAAACGTCAGAAGTTGACTCTGCAAAGTTGACATTCAATGCTCACCTCTCTAACACGTTTAATAATCATATTGAACTCGGTTTGAGTGTGGATCCCTACACGAGCAGTCTTGCCGGGCAAGAAGATCCGCAACTTGCTGGCATGATTAACCGTTTTGGCGTTAACCTAAGCGGGGATTTACCGGTAGTTGATAAACTTCGACTCAAATTGCAATACACCCCGCAACTTGAAAATTACACGGGTGCTGAAGGAAAACTCAATGAATTCGACGCGTTCAGTAACATACTCTTAACCGAACTTAGTTTCAAACCGCTTACAAGTTTACCACCGTTCGTTACCTCGTATCAGTTGCAACGCTTCGTGCGAACTTCAAACGTTTACAACAACATAGAACAGCAACTCGGTCTACGTTTTGGGCGTGTGTTGGAATATAACTTTCGCTTACACCGGTTTGATGATGAAGACTCACGTAGAGAGGATTTTCTACTTGTCGGTTCTAACAACCATAAAATGACTGCACGCTTACAATTTGGGCTTCTTAAACAGATGCTCGGTAAACTGGAGTACGGGATAGAGCACGGCAGCTACCAAACCAATTTGAACAACCTCATTTTAGGTGTGTCAGGGCTTGAAGACAACCAACGTCGAAATGATTGGCGACACATCGGTTCTGCGAAACTGATACAGGTAGCAACCGAACGGTTCGTCTTTCAGGAAGAGGTCAACATATTTTTAAACCGTTCCAATGTCGATTTCTTTAACTTCGCAAGTGCTGAAGTAGCAGCGAGTTCCTTTTACCGAATCGAGGCGGGACGGTGGCTTCGGCTTCGGCTCTCCAGACTCTGGGTAATGTTTGAAGGCAGACAGATTCTGGACGAGACGGGACTCATTCTGGAAAATGCCGTAAACCGTCGGGATACACAGATAGGTGCTAATATACAGTTAAACTGGCAGTTCAATCAACATCTAACGCTGAATGCCGATTATCAGATTACTCAAAACCGAACGAACGAAGCAGATCCGTTCCTCGACTTTCTCAACTACACACACACTATAGCGACCCTCACGCTCCAAGGACAGTACTAAATAGTGTTCGGATTCCTTCTATTCCTTTTTAAGGTGCTGTTCGCTTCCCTTTATAGAGTTTCAACCTGCCTTCCGATGCTATTAACGTATAACACGCCTCAATCGCCTCGGCGATGATAGGTTCATCCGGGGTGTCCCACAGTAATAGATAATCCACATTGTCAGCATAACCGCAGAGGTCAATTTCTTCAGGCTGCCAGTGGACGATCTGCACCCATTCTTTCTCTTCTAACGGGGTTTCAAAATCGGCGTTGAAACGGACTGGGAAGTAGTCAAACTGTATCTCATAGTTACCGAGGTTGATGCATCCATTGTCAAGACAGTAGTAATTGGCAGCGTTGACAAAGATACCTACGCGTTCCGAACTGCCTCTCGGATCGAAATGGAGCGGGAGAATGACGCTGTTTTTCTCAACCCGCTGGACAAAAGCGTTAAACTCGCGTATTTCGGCATTAAGATTCCTGAAGAGAACACCGACATAAATGATGTTAATGAACGCGAGCAGCGTAACTACCGTTGTAAACGTGCGTTGCCAACGCAGGTTGTCAAATCCACGAAACCATGCAAATATGGCAAGGGTGGCTAAAATAGCGAGTCTGTCATTGACCCATCCCCCAGGACCGATAGAGTTTGGTAAGATAAAATAGAGCCCGAGAAGCACACCAGTGAGGCAGAGAAACGCTTTTTGTCCAGCATGCTCTGCTGTGGTGCCCTTCCGATTTTGCCAGAGCGTTGCAACAACGAGAAAAATCAAAAGTGCAGAAACCGAAACGGAAATCCAACTTGGAAGCTCGGTATAGGAAATGAGTACGTGCATACCCATCAGGTTAGCGAACAGTTCTCCAACCCGTCCAAATCCAAATTCAGGCGGTTCTCCCGCCAGCAAGTCAGAGGTAGGGAGGTAGACGAGGAGTAACATGGCTGCGGGTAAGAGGTAGCACCCTGTAATAAGAATCCGTTTGAAGTCGCGCCTGAAATGGAGAAGTGCCAGCAAGGCAATAGAGAATAAGATGAAGGCGTAAGAGATGAGGTGTGCAAAGTAGGTGATAACGATGAGTAGGTTAAGCAGAATGATACGGGTCCTGTTCATCTCGTCTTTATGTTTCCACCAATAGCCGAGTGCGAGAAAAAAGAGTGGCACGCTGACAGCAAAGTTATAGAACCCCATGAGAAATAGGTAATTGTAAATAAAGGTGAAACTAAGTATCACGAAGGCATGTCGTCCGCGTTGTACAGCGTTGAGGAAATAATAGATTGCAAGCGGGAACAGGATAACATAGAGGCTCAGAAAGATTTTCTCGGCGATGAGAGCTGGAAAGACGAGCATTAACACTGCCAACGAAAAATGGGAAAGCCAGTTCGGAAAGGGGTACCAATTAATTTCATAATAGTCGCGAAACTGATAATCGGGGTTGTTGTATTCTGTCAAGATCTGCGAATTATAGACATGGCTCACGCCATCTTGTGTTGGGAAATAGGTAAACACCCATATCGGTAGCAGATAGACAACAATTAACACGCCGATCAAAAGCGACCCTTTTGTATAGAAACGAGAAAAAAATGCCATCGTTTTTCCTTTTAGTTTTTTGGCTTACGCTAAGGTCTCCAAATCATGCTGTAACAGATTCGGTCTTGAAATTTTTAGGCCTTCAGATATGATATTATCACGCTTTGGCATTTTATGGATAGTATTTTTATATTATAAAAGCATATCGGTCGCGTCACGTTCTGGTAAAAGCGACTTTTTAAGAACATTTCGCCTCACTCATTTTCGAGGTGAAACCTCCTTGGGAGAATAATTCTATGACCATAGAACAAGTTAAACGTTTCGTTGAAGAGAACGGCATTGAGTTTTTCCTCTGCTCTTTTGTTGAGATGAGCGGTGCCCCGAAAGCGAAGGTGATCCCATCTACCCACCTTGAAGAGATAGCAGAAGAAGGCGCGGGTTTCGGAGGATTTGCCGCTGGCGAGATAGGACAATCCCCACACGATCCAGAGATGGCGAGCATCCCTGATTTTAACTCGTTGACAATCGTGCCGTGGCGGAAAAATATCGCATGGGTGGCAGGAGATATGTACGTTGAAGGTAAAGCGTGGCACTATTGTCCGAGAACAATTCTGCGTTGCCAATTAGACGAAGCCAAAAAGAAAGGCTACATCTTCAATGTCGGCATCGAGGCGGAATTCATGCTGTTGAAACAGGATGAGACAGGCTCCTACGCGCCATGGGATAAACTCGATACTTTGGATAAACCGTGTTACGATCTAAGAGCGTTGCACCGCAATCTTGATACGATGACGACCCTCATTAAATACATGCAGGAATTGGAGTGGGAACCGTACGCGAACGATCATGAAGATGGGACGTGTCAGTTTGAGACGAACTGGACCTATTCAGACGCGCTTACAACAGCCGATCGGCACACCTTCTTCAAGTGGATGGTCAAAACGCTTGCTGAAGAGTGCGGGCTATTAGCAACCTTTATGCCCAAGCCGTTCACGAACCTGACAGGCAACGGGGCGCACTTTCACATGAGCCTTTGGGATGCGGAGAATCAGAGGAACCTGTTTCTTGATGAAAGCAATCAAAACGGACTGTCTCAACTCGCTTATTGGTTCACAGGAGGTGTTCTCAAGCACGCGAAAGCGGTCACGGCGGTTACGAATCCGCTTGTGAATAGTTACAAACGCTTAGTCCGTAGTGTGCCGCGTTCCGGTGCTACGTGGGCACCTGTTTATGTCACCTATGGTGCGAACAATCGGACACAGATGATTCGGATTCCCGCACCGGGACGTATTGAGAATCGTTTAAGCGATGGGGCAGCAAACCCTTATCTCGCGGCGGCAGTCCTACTTGCCGCCGGTCTGGATGGCATTGAAAACCAGATTGACCCCGGCGTACAAAACGAGGACAATCTTTATGAAGTGCCGGAAGATGAACTACAACGGCGAGGAATTGATTCTCTACCCGCGACACTTGGTGAAGCAGCAGACGCTCTTGAAAAAGATGAGGTCATTAAAAACGCACTCGGAACAACGTACGCTGACTACTACATTCAGGTGAAACGTGAGGAATGGCGCGACTATCATTGGAGCGTTAGCCAGTGGGAAACTGATAACTACTTGGAAGTTTATTGATATTGAGGATCGCGAGCACAGCTCGCTCCTACACCAAGGATCGCGAGCACAGCTCGCTCCTACAGAAAGAAAATACGCTGGCACAAAGGACATAATTGATGAAAATCTTATTTAGACTGTTAGGTTTAGCACTTATATGTTTTTTCACCGTTTACATAGTGAGTTGTGGGCAACGTGAAGAAGAAGACGAGGTTGGCCCCGTAGAATTGATGCACGCAGATACAAGCACTGATAGTACACTGGTCCCCGAATCTGAACCGGAACCCGCACCAGAACCGATTATCCCAGAAGGAATGGTTCTGATTCCAGAAGGTGAATTTCAGATGGGCAGCAATGATGGCGACGCTGATAACGACGAACAGCCAGCGCATACCGTTCACCTTGACGCGTTTTACATAGACGAGAATGAGGTAACCAACGGAGAATTTAAGGATTTTATTCTTGCGAATCCTGCGTGGGAAAAAGATGTCATCAACGCAAAATTCCACGACGGCAATTATCTGCAGGACTGGAATGGAAATAACTTCCCTCTTGGGGAACGGGACCACCCCGTACGCTACGTAAGTTGGTACGCGGCGATGGCTTACGCAGTCTGGGTGGACAAGCGTCTACCGACAGAAGCAGAATGGGAGAAAGCGGCGCGGGGCGGATTAGAGAAAAAACAGTATCCGTGGGGCAACGGCATTAATTTCAACAGAGCAAACTACGGCAAGAACATAGGTGAAACAACTCCTGTCGGCGACTATCCTCCGAACGATTATGGTGTGCATGACATCGCGGGAAACGTGTGGGAGTGGTGCCTTGACGGATATGAGGTCGATTTCTATGCCAACTCGCCACGCCGAAACCCTACCGCAGGCGCGAATAACATTGAAGAGATTGTTAACAATTTTGAGGACATTATAGATTTTCGCGTCATCCGGGGTGGTGGATGGAACAGCGAGCCTGAGTGGTTGCGCGCCTCAAATCGCCACGGGACGAGTCCAGTGTACGCAGGTATCGGTGCCCTTGGGTTCCGTTGTGCGAAAAGCGTATTACCCTAACGGGTAACCGTTTTTTAGCGAAATCAACACAGAGTCCTTCAGTTCTCCTGTCGGAGGGATTTTGAATCCCGACACCCTCTTCTGTAGGAGCGACCTCCGGCTTCCCAGGAACGAGTGGGTACCCCGGTCGCGATATTCTACTTAAAACGGGCAGAAAACCAAAAACTGAATGACTCTGAAGATCAACACTTTCTGTCTTGAAACAAAATTGAAAACTTGTTAGAATGCGAGTTGAGTAGAATGAAAATCTATTTTTTGCTGCCTCTTGAATTTCATATATTGCTATAGCCTGTAAGGTCTCCCCTTTCATATAATTTTGATACAAACAGAAGCCCAATTAGAATCATATCTATCCGAGCCGACAGCTGAAGTAATAGCAGCAGTCGCTGCGTTAGAAGGAGACATCCTCATCCTCGGTGTTGGTGGGAAGATGGGTCCGACACTCGCCAAACAGGCGAAACGTGCCATCGACCGCGCAGGTATCGCGAAAAAAGTTATAGGTGTCTCCCGCTTTTCGACACCGGGTGTGCAGGAAGGTTTGCACGAAGCTGGTATTGAAACAATCACCGCCGATTTGCTCTCGGAAGACAGCCTGCGAAACTTGCCTGATACCCAAAACGTAATTCTGATGGCAGGTAGGAAGTTCGGTTCTACAGGCAATGAGAGCCTGACTTGGGCGATGAACGGTTATATGCCGGGACGCGTGGCGGAAAAG
>JAKZUG010000652.1:0-2729 GCA_047516705.1 Candidatus Poribacteria bacterium
TGTTGACTTGACTCATAGAAAAAGGCGTTTCAAAACAGAAACCGCAGCCCCAGCGGGGCGGAATGTTTATAGAAACGCCATCCGGTCCCGAGAATAAGCCCCAGAGGGGCGACATGTGAAGAAAAAAGATGTTGAGTTTTAACAGATGCCTAAGGTATTTCGCAATCCAGTTTATCACCTAAGGATTCTCAAAAATTGTCTAAAGTTTAGTTTTTATAGTAAAGTCCGAAAATATGTCGACAGTTGTTCGGTGGAGGAACCTTCACCGCTGCTGGCGAGGATTTTATCCTCGCCTCCGCGCAATGTCTAAGTAATTGTAGGTTTTACTATAAAAGTGCATAAATCTGCCTGTGTGAATTTAACACTCCCTACGAAAGCGGACAAAATTGTGTCCTTTTTACCGGAATTAGATTCGTTGAGGCAAATATTTTTGAAGTTTGTTGCCGTTCAAGCGTTAAATCAGATAGAACATAAATCGAGAAGACCATCGCCTTGAATTACGAGTTCACCAGAAATTCCATCATTCGGAAATACAGAACTGGCAAGGCATTGCTATTGATCAAATCTTGGAATTATGCGACATCGTTTCTGAATTAGCGTAGGTATGCGCCGACCCAAATCAGGAATCTCACTCAAAATGAAAACTTTTAACAACAAAATCACGCTCAATCTTGACAGTGACGCAGAAGTTTCCGTCAAAGGCTTCATTGCACCGATTGAACACACCTTGTCCAATTTCCACGTAGAATGGCCTGCATTGGCGAATCTGCACGTCGCCGAACCAGAGAAACAGCATCACATATCCATTTTTCAAGCATTTCTTCCAGATGAACCGGTTTCGGTCGGTGAATGCTGGCAGATTGAAAAAGAAGGTGTCCTCGCATTGCTCCAACAACTTCTCCCTAATCCATCTCTGGATATGCGGATTGATAAAAACGATGTGGGCGATTCCTGCGGGCTATGGGCATGTCTGCGCGCTTACAACGATAGATTTGCTGACATCGTGTTTCGCATTCATGCGGAATTCAAATTAGAAGACGGTTGGTTTACACCGTCGCAGTTTACCGGGAACCTCATCATCGACCGGATTGAAGGGAAAGTTAAGTTCTTTAAGATGTACATCCCTGAAGGCACGGTGAACTTCGATGTCAATTGGCAGGAAGATAAAGACGAACCTTATTCTATTACCGATGCAGGCATTTGCTCGCAAATGGAACTCAGTGCGGGGACGCAAGATGTTGTGCAGGATATAGAATTCGCAGCAGCTATTGCCCAAGAAGAAGCAGAACGTGCCCTGATATTACGTTTCTATAAGTCAGAACAGATTAACTGGGTGCCGCCGGAGCAGGCATTGGAGTTAGCAGAAGCAGAAGTGAAACTAATTCATGCTATTTCAATAGACGGTCCATTGGCTGATGAGTCCTGCTGAGGGAGCGGGAAAACCTTGAGGGCAGGTGTCCTCTCCGATGACCGAGTTATCAATTTTTTAAACGAAAATTTCATCAACATCTGGGTGTCCAATGTCGAATTAGAGCGCACGCCGAGAAAG
This sequence comes from Candidatus Poribacteria bacterium, assembly GCA_047516705.1. Classification (GTDB taxonomy): domain Bacteria; phylum Poribacteria; class WGA-4E; order WGA-4E; family WGA-3G; genus WGA-3G. Next base: position 1,550 of record JAKZUG010000652.1, read on the forward strand.
CAAGCCTACATGGCACGGAGACGCAAGGATAAATCCAAAACGTTTGACAGAACGCACCCCTTGGCACAAGCGATCATGAAAGGCTGGAAAAAAGGTTCACCGGTGGACTGTTTCGTTATCTCGCATGAGTTTGAGTTGATGGGTGGTATAGACTATAATGAGTTTCCCAAAAACTTGGGGGACTTTGATGACGACGCAGCGGCTTACCTGTTTTTTCTCAAGGCATCCATGGAAGGAAAACGTCTCGGATTGGGCGACCTTATTCTCACTCCCGAACAATCTTCAGTGGAGGTCGTAGACACCTTTCGTACCCCGATAGAGGCGCATCAGGGCTATACCGTTGTCGGCATTAATACCACTGCGTATGAAAACGGTGGCACATTGATTATTGATATAAAAGTCGGGAGAGACGAGGCAATCGGGATTTTCCATCTGCTTGACGGAGACAAAAAACTTCCGACAGAAAAGGTCCCTGACGGCATTGATCCCGAAGAATGGAACAGTCAACAAAGCAATGAATACGAGAAGGCACTTGACGCACTTACCAAAGTCTGGGGTATATTCCCCAATGAAACTGGACGCATTAGGTATCAGTTCGATCAGGGTCAACGCTTTAAATTGTGTGCGACTGGGGATGATCAATGGGGTGGGGCAGGGACTATAAACGCCTTTCTCACGAGAATCTCTGTAGAGGAAATTAGTGATGAAAACGCTACCAGATAAAATTACGCTTAATCTTGATGGTGATGCAGAAGTGTCCGTCAAAGGCTTCATCGCTCCGATTGAGTACTCCTCATATAACTTTCACGTAGAGTGGGATACATTGGCAAATCTGCGCGTCGCTGAACCAGAGAAACAGTATCCCGCCTCAATTTTCTGCGATTTCCTCCCTAAGGAAACCGTTTCTGTCGGTACGCCTTGGGAGATAGAACACGCCGGTGCTCTGGAGTTGCTGAGACAACTTCAGCCGAGTCCATCCCTGGGTATGCGTGCGGAGCTGCCGTACCATAAAAACGAATCTCAAGGACTTTGGGCATGCCTCCGCGCCTACAACGATGAATTCGCTGACATTGTGTTCCGCATCCATGCGCAATTTGACCTAAAGGATGGTTGGTTCACGCCTTCTCAGTTTACGGGGCATCTTGTTATTGATAGAATTAAAAGATCGGTTGCCTTCTTT
>JAKZUG010000653.1:0-7633 GCA_047516705.1 Candidatus Poribacteria bacterium
ACAATTAAATGGACACTAAGGAATTGGCGAGGTTAGGAATGCAGATCGCATTTGGGTGAGTACACCACAAAACCTCGCCAGCGGCGGTGAAGTATCAAACCCTATTGTGTTCAGATGTTTTTGGACTTTACTATAATTATACACCCAAAACTTGGCGGGGTTGGGAATGCAGATCGCATTTGGGCGATTACGCCGCAAAACCCCGCCAGCGAGGATGGGGTTTTGTGTTTTCTAAAGTGCCCACATATTTTCGGGCTTTACTATAAATGACCCTATGACCAATCGGCTTTCAGCAAAGAAGCGGACATGGACTACTGAACGCTGAACGCTGAACGCTGATAACTAATTTGCGCGAGGCGACAAAAATGTGTTATAATTAATGTACAGGACTTACGCAAATTGAACAGAGAAAAGGTATATTTTGCTGAAAATGCCTCGCAGTGAGAGTATTTCGTTGTATTTAACCCCCTAAATCCCCCTTATCAGGGGGACTTTAAGAGGAAATGCGTAAGTCCTATGTATATAGGAGGCTCTTCATCATGACAGCGAATCTCGCAATCACACAATTAGTGCTCAGCGCGCTCCTCGTGAGCGTTACCTTTATATGGGGTATCTTCCGGTACCGACGCGGCGACTACCATCGGCGGGATCGGTACAACAAACTGCAAGCATACCTTCTCTGGGGTTTGAGTGGACTCATCACAATCAGTACCTTCTATCCGTTGGCGTTCTTATATACAGAGCATCTCTGGTATGAAAACCTTAGTTACACCAACGTATTCTGGGGACTCCACAAAATCCGTTGGGGGTTCTTCGCGCTCTGCTTCATCGTTGCGGCAGGGTTCATGAACATAAACGCCGCAATTGCGAATATGCTGTGTCCAGAATCGCGTGAGTTCCGACGCTGGACGCATACACGGACGTTCTCTTTCCATCGAACGGTGATTGGTGGCACCATCGTGCTGGGGCTGCTGATGGCGACCCCGATGCTCCTGCTCAATGACACCGTACTCCGGTACCTGCATCAACCGAGTGCGGAAGTCGCAGCAGTCGCAGCAACACCCGACGGCGAAGCGGGTACCGAAGCGGCACCTGCGGAAGACGATCTCCACTTCGGGAAAGACCGGAATTTCTATCTGTTCAGTTACCCAATGCACAAATGGATGAGTCTCTGGATACAGATTCTGCTGTGGGTGACAGGCATCGTTGTCGGGTTGCTCTATAATTTCTACTACCGTCGGGATGCACACACGATGTCGCGTGTGAAACGGCATATCATCTTCCACGGGACGGCTTTATGGCTGCTGCTGCTTGTCGTCAACGGGTGGGGGAGTTATGTCAACCTGTGGGATAAGGTGTATACGCGTCCGTTGACAGAACAGTTGACGATAGTAAACGGTCTATTTTATATGGATTCGCATCTTGCGGGTGCAACGCAGGTTTATTGTGGTGTGCTGATAGGCATCGCCACCGTCATCGTATTTAACGTCTTCTGGCGGCGGCGGCTGCTGTGGTACGCAACAGCGGGTGTTTGGGGATTGAGTTATGTGCTGCTGATTCACGTCTACCCGATCGGAGTCCATGTCTTGCGACTGCGCGTTGATCCGTATCCGAAGGAGGCGAAATACTTACAACGCCACATTAAAGAGACGCGCCGCGCATTTGAACTTGATAAAATTCAGGTAAAGAAGCAGGAAACGGGGATCGCGACACTGGAACTGATAAAAGACAACGATCAGGTTAAAAAAAATATACAGTTGTGGGATCGGCGTGTACTTTATGAAGCAGTCCGAGAAAAACAGATCGTCCGCCATTACAACTTTCACCCCTATACCGATGTTGACAGGTACACAGTAGATGGTGAATATCGACAGGTGCTGATTGCGGCGCGCGAGGTCGATCCGAGCAAAAAAATTACCAACTGGTACTCGCTCAAGACGCAATATACCTACGGATTTGGCGTGTGTGTCGCACCCGTGAACGAATTTGTTCAAGACGGATACCCAAACTTCTGGGTAAAAGATACACCCGTGACGAGCATTTATAAGACACTCAATGTCGATAAACGTCCCGAAATCTACTACGGTGAGATGACTTACGACTTTGCCATTGTGAAGACCTTACCGAGCAAAAGCACACCTGGCGCGGCTACGAATGCCGATGCCGGTGATGCCGATGCCGGTGATGCTGATGCCGGTGATACTGATACCGCTGGGACTAAGATCCCTGAATGGCAGATGCATACCTACGAAGGTGATGGCGGTATCCAGATTGGCGGTTGGTTCCGCCGCCTCTGTTTCGCACTCCGGTTCGATTTCTTCCCCATCCTCCTCTCAAATCGCGTGACACCGGAGAGTCGGATCATGTTCCGCCGGAAGATTGGCACTCGCCGCGACAAACAGCTTGTCAAGGACCGTGTCTCCTATATCGCACCGTTCCTCAATTACGACCCCGACCCCTACATCGTGATTAACGACGGAGAATTATACTGGATCATCGACTTCTATGTGACAAGCCGGTATTATCCGAACTCGCAGATGTATGATGACGATACCGCACAATTAACGAGCGATCAGTATGACGAACCGGATTTCGATAAATTCAACTATATCCGGAATTCCGGCGTGGCGGTTGTTAATGCTTACACCGGTGCAGTGAACTTCTACGCCGTCAAGGAAAACGAAGAGGTGATGCAGACCTACCAACGCGCATTCCCCGAACTCTTCAAGTCAGTATCCGAGATGCCACACGGGTTGCGGGCACATCTCCGATACCCCGATTACTTGACGCGTATCCAAGCGACACTCTACGGCGATTATCACCAAGAAGCCGCCCTCTTTTATGAGAGTATCGACGCTTGGGCAATCCCAAAAGAGACCTACTACTCTACGGACGCGGACCAAGAGATGATGCCGTATTACGCCATGATTAAGTTACCCGGTGAGGACAAAGCCGAGTTTGTGAATGTGATTCCGTTTACACCGCCGGAGCGGGAGAAGCGTTTGAAGGCGTGGATGGTGACCCGCTGTGACGCACCCCACTACGGCGAGTCTATCGTCTATACCTTGGATACGGACGTTCCCGGACCGACGCAGGTAGAAGAAGACATTAATAAAGAGATCGGACAGAAACAGGTCGGTTGGGAGAAGACGAGTGACGTGATTCGCGGCAATCTGCTGATTATTCCGGTTGAAGGTGCGTTATTCTATGTTGAGGCGATCTATCTGCAAGCGAAGGAACAGAAGCCGAAGAAGGGTGAGAAGGCGAAGACCGACGAGAATCAGCCGCGGCGCCCGAAATTGGAGATGGTTATCGTGAAAGCCGGGAACAGTGAACTCGGAACAGCCAAGACGTTTGATGAGGCATTAGATGTGATCTTCTTGGGCGCAGCCACAAACGGCGAGAAGGCAGCAAATGGTGAAGAAACGTTGACAGTGAGAGAGGTCTTGCAGAAAATCCGCAAGGCGAACGAGGCGAACGAGAAAAGTGACACAGAGATAGATGAACTCTTCAAGCAGCTCGGCAATTTAATCGGAGACGAGGATCGGTAGGGTGGTTTCGCCGTGCACTCACCCAAACGCGATCTGCATCCCTAACCCACTTTTTACCCAAGACAGGTAGGTTCAGTTTTGCGGCGTACGCGCCCAAATGCGATCTGCATTCCTAACCGAACCATAGGTTTCAATACGGCCCGGTAGGTTCGGTTTCCTAACCGAACCATAGGTTTCAATCTAAGAAAAGAATTATGCGCTGAATATCCCAGGCCGGTAGATGCGGTTTCCTAACCGCATCGGATCCTCCGCGAAAACCTTCAGCTCCAGCGTTTGTTAAACACGGTTTTCCGCTACACAAAAAACTCAGGAATCGGTTGGGATAAGTCCGGTTCGGTTTCCTAACCGAACTATAGGTTTCAATTTTAAAAAAAGACACGCGCAAAGTCCACCCGGCCCGGTAGGTTCGGTTTCCTAACCGAACCGGGACATCCGCGAAAACCGTCCGCTGCGCGCATCTAAAAAAATGCGTATCGGAATGCAAACCGATGAGAACCCTGTGCCCCAAGGGCTCAGCCGTGGAGGTCTCAGTCATGTGAGCCGAATTGGCACGCGTTTTGTCAGGTCAGGGGTCTCCGTTGCTCAAAGAGCCTACCGGCCTTGTGTTAAGCCCGGTTCGGTTAGGAAACCGAACCTACCGGGCCTGGAGGATCCCAACGTTGAGTTATGAACAGTGTGGTTCGGAGACCGAACCTACCACGGTTGGGGTTATTCCATCTCAAATTTACACCGCCAATATGGGTAATCTCGCGGTGAGGGCACTATACCTTTTCTTAGAGGGTTCATATAACAATAACGGATAGTTTTGTTTAATGTGGCCTCCTTCCGAATGCACCAATCGGTGTAACCTTTCTGCCAAAGAGATCCGTTTCGGGATAGATGTTTGTTAATTTGGCGGGCAGTGAAGAGTTTTAGGGAATGCAAGACTTTTGAGAGCATCTGTCCTTCTTCAAGTTTGATGACCGTGTGTACATGATCCGGCATTACCATAATACATATCCATTCAAGGCGGTTCTCTGTTTCTAACCAGTCAAATGTATTGAAGATAATTGATGCAACTTTGTTGTCGGCGAGAATCTTCTGCCGCTGATATGTGCAAATGACGATATGGTAATAGGCACCCGGTATTGAAACCCTACCTGTGTGTCGGTTGTTGCCGCGGTATTTGGGAGTAGTAGTCATGTTCGGTTTTTCTCTTTATGTCGGTGCGGTTCGGAATGCAGATCGCATTTGGGCGCGTACGCCGCAAAACCGAACCTAGGAAAACTGGAATTACCGATTTGAATAATTAAACTTCATGGAACCGCACCTACTGACAACTGATAACCATTCCTCTGACAACCGACAACCCATTCACGGCATAATCGCATCCCGGTGGAGGGCTTCATAATGCACCGAACATGCCGCTAACACATCTGCTAATTCTGCTGGAAACGGCTCCGATTTCGGACGGTAGGGCGCGAACCCCGTACTCCGATGCACATTGCCATACCAATACGGTGCCCATACCCCGTCCGCAGGATTGCCACCCGCTTCCCACGACAGCATCGATTCCGCAAAGCGTAAACCGAGCCGTTCGCAGAGCTGGCACAAGACACTACGCGGATCCTCTAAAAGCAACCGAGCATCGAGGACCGACGGCGATTGTCCCGCCGCGCGCAGCGAGATGAGCAGATCGTGCTGCGTTTTGAGTCCGGTGTCGGCGAGCGTCGGGATACCGATGACTTTCGCAAGCGACGGGAGCATCTCTTTCGGGTCACGGATTAGGAAGATGTTGACGGTCTGCTCGAGGAAACTGAGATCGATCTCGATGAGGTGGTGCGCCATCTGTTTCATGAACAGCACAGGGCTGTCGCAGGGACCGAGGATGACATCTCGGATTACCGCCGTTGCATCCGTTGCCATTGATGCCAGGACTTCAGCGGTGCCCGGATGTGTACTCTCGCCAGTGTGCGCGCCGTATTTTGTGTGGAGGTAGTGTGCGTAGAGCGGTTCGTCGATGACCTGTGTATCGCTGCGTTGTGCGAAGGCGTACATGAGTGCAGTGGAGACGTTCCGGGGTCCCGACCAGAGGCAGATCCGTTTTGTTTGCACGTTTTCTTTACGGTTCCTCTTATATTATAGTAAAGCCTACAATTAAATGGACACTAAGGAATTGGCGAGGTTAGGAAACCTCGCCAGCGGCGGTGAAGTATCAAACCCTATTGTGTTCAGATGTTTTTGGACTTTACTATAAGGTATATAGTTGTCAGTACTCAGCCCCAGAGGGGCGACATGTTTATAGAAGCACGAATATAGGCAAATCAAGCCCTGTAACAGCAACATGTTTATAGAAATCCCTGCCGAGAATCCTATACAGCCCTGTAACGGCGACATGTTTATCCTTTATAGACGGAAATCGTTAGGCGTAGTCATCATTCTCCGATTCAAAAACATACCTTTCATCATAATCAATATTGAAAAGCTCAAGAAGCTCAAGATATTCCTCTTTATAGTAAAGCCTATAATTACCTTTACACCTGAGTTGGCGAGGTTGGGAAACCTCGCCAGCGAGTGAAGAAGTACCAAATCCTACTCTGTTCACATATTTTTGGGCTTTACTATAAACGTTTTCCGCGAATGATGTTTCTCCTGATTTTTGATATATCCGGCGATCACATCCAATTGTGAATGCGAATAAGAAAAAGCTGAAAAACCTGTCTGCCATTCAAATCTACCGACAACCCACCGCTTTTAGTTAATGAATTTCGACGAATTTGCCTTGATGTCCCTTACTAAGTCGGTTAAAGCAGCCTCCGGTACGATCCCAACAAGAATATGGATGTGATCAGGCATAGAGTTTATTTGGATTACCTTCTGTTTTTTGTTTGTGATGATACCGGTGATATAGCGGTGGAGTTCAGCTTTGTGTTCTTTTGGGATAAGGGATTGTCTGCCTTTGACAGCGAAAACAATATGAATATAGATTTGGGTATAGGTGTTGGGCATAAGTTTAGGAAGATCTTCTTGTAATTTTATAAACATGCCGCCCTTACAGGGCTATATTGTTCTTTTAAACGCTTTGCTATAAACATGCCGCCCTTACAGGGCTGGAACGCTTTCTTACCGACGCTGCTATAAACATGCCGCCCTTACAGGGCTAAAAAACTAATTGCAACCGCTGACTGCTGACCGCCAATTACCGCCGTCTGCGGCGTTTGCGAGGTAGCGATGCCTGTCTTGTGGGTTCCGCTGCAACGGTTTCTGCCACTGCTTCAACAGGTGGACGGGAACGCGCCCAGAAAATCAAAACAATGCCGACGATGAATGCGACAATACTGAAAAGCTGCGCCCCTGTCATCCATCCCAATACGCGGGGTGTGATCCGCCAGAACTCCACAAAAAATCGCTCCACACCCAATAAAATAAGACTCACACCGGACAGCATGCCGTAGTTCGCTTCCAACTTCCGGCGCTGCGACCAGAGGATCCCGAAAAATGTGACAGATATGAGCGTCTCATAGATAGGTGTCGGATGGACACGGACATCGGTCGGGACAGTGCCGTTCGGGAACGCCATCGCCCACGGGAGATCCGACGGCGGTCCATAGTCGCCATCACCCGCGAGGAGACAACCGATGCGACCGATCCCGTAGCCGAGCAGGACTGTCGGACCGATAATATCGAACGTGGCGAGTGTCGGGTTCGGTGAACGACTGACAACAATAATAACCCCGAGACAGCCACCAATAAAGCCGCCGTACCAGACCACCCCGCTCGTTGAGAACAACTCCTCGAATGTAATCTTGCCGTCTAAGAGCGCTGCATAAATTTTCGCGCCGACAATCCCACCAATAGCCGCAGCGCCGACGATAGTCCCCGCGACATCAGCGACAAACCCGCGCCGTTTCAGTTCGTATTGGATCACGAAGCCAGACGTAATAAAGGCAGTCGCTAACATCAGCCCGTAGCTATGGATGTCCACAGGTCCGAAATGGACAAGTGTTGGATACATGGTGCTCTATTCTCCTAAATCAAGGGTTTACAATCCGCTGCTGCTTCAGTGTTTCTATTTCCTGTGTGAGTGTTTCAATCTGTCTTTC
>JAKZUG010000654.1:0-25745 GCA_047516705.1 Candidatus Poribacteria bacterium
GTGTAGTAGTCTGTTGCATCGTAGCCGTGGTGAGATGGACTTGCAAAGAGTGGTGAGAGCCAAATCGCGTTGCATCCGAGCGATTGAATATAGTCGAGTTTCTGAATCACACCACGGAGTGTGCCGCCGAAAAAGCCGGAGAGGTTTGTCGGTTTCTCCCACGGCACGCCGTCTCCCGGGTAGAACCGGTCTAAGAAAATGTGGTAGATAACGGCATCGCGTGTCCAATTCGGCACGTCGTAATCGTCCACTGGGACGGCAAATTCAGTTGCTTCCGATAAAACTCGTGCTTGGTTATCAGCGAAGATCCATCTATCCGATCCGACGACGCGTCCCCCAATTTTGTAGCGGACGATTGTGCCGTTTGCTTGCGGCGGCATCTGCCCTTGCCAGTGACGGACGTATCGCCATTCGAGTGTGCTCCATTCGGATTCACCCGACACGAATTCAAGAGTGGTCTCTTCACCATTGGCATTCATCCAACAGTGAACCGAATCGTAAGCGATACCGCCGGAGGTCGTCACGTGGAGGGTAATCGGTTGATTCGGTTGCGGGCGCGATGCAGCGGCAAGCGGTTTCTTCAATCGGTGCAGGTGCTTGATGCCCGTTAAACTGTTTTGATATTCGGCAATGCGCTTGTCAAAATCTCTTTGGGTGCCAAACATAATGTCCTTTGCCGGTTTGTGTAATAATGCGATGCGTCGCACGTTCAGCGCAATAAAAAAAGCCGTGTCACACGTACACGGCTTTTCTATTTCTATTGCGAATTTGGCTATTTATCGCCCCATGCACGTCCGCGTGGTATCCATAACATTTGTCCCACGCTCAGTTTTGTCCGGTCGAAGATGTAGTCGTCCTGATTTGCCGCGACCAACCGTTCCCACATTTCTGGGTTATCGAAAATCTCAGGACGCGCGGCAATATGCTTGAGCGCAGTCTCGCCATTTTCTTCCTGAATATCCTCTTCCTGCACACGGTATCTATCAAGTGTTTCCGGACTGGTAGTGCTGAAGCTGAAGTTATGTGGACTTACGAGGGCATTGCCAGCCATATCAGCGGCACCGGAAACAGTAACGGTGTACATACGTCCTGCACGCATCGGCATATCGGATGTAAACGTCACAGAATCGCCACTGCCGCTCACTGTGCCTGATAACATTGCGTTCATCGGTTCGCTCATTGAATCTTCCGTTTTCGCAATTGCCACACTCACCGAAACGGTGTTGCTGTCCACGGGTTCACTAAAGGTGACCGTCAAGCTATTCATCACATTGAGCGAATCTTCGTATTCAGAGATGACAGTGCCATCGACGGGTTCTGTCATCGTCACGGTCAGCGGTGTTGCGTCGGTATAGGTAAATTGTTGTGAAAGCGTAACAGGTACTTCGGGTTTACCCTTGTTGGTAATGATAACGGAGACAGATTCGCCTGCCATGCCACCGGGAGTCACTGCGGTAATTTGTGTCTCACTTGGGACTGTCACACTTGTGGCGTTTTTCCCGCCGAACGTTACGGTTACACCGTTTTTCATATCAAATTTTTCGCCAGTAATCTGGACAGTTGTCCCCCCGGTTTCGGGTCCCTGTGTTGGGTTCATCCCGCTTGGTACCGGTTCTGGATTACAGCCGCCACAGCCCACCATCCACGCGCAGACAATCGTGAGGATAGCAAGCACGGCTATATTTCTGGGTTTTTTCATTAATTCAGTCTCCTTATCGTCAGAAACAGTCTCATTCCGTATCGCTGTTTTGGGGTAGTATGCTGGTTTCTAAAACTTGCTATTAAAAGTAGAATTTCGTGGATTAGAGAGAATCCTCTAAATTACACCTTCAATTATTATACACATAAATTGGTATAGTTGTCAATACTTTTTTGCGAACACGCGCCATAAAGGTCCTAACCGCGCCAAGTTGTTCGCTTTAACGGGTCGCGTACAACAACTGCCAACTCCGGTCCGAAACCTTCTATTCCCAATCTTACGGTATCTCCGTCGCCAACTGCAGTGAGCGCTTCATGGTGTGTCCCTGTGGATACAACATCGCCTGGTTCCAACGTTACGACGTTGGTTACCTCTGCCAGTAATTCTGGAATGAAGCGTGCCATAGAGTTTGTGGAAAAGTCGTGTTGTAAACCGTCATTAATCCAGAGTTGCATGCCGAGCGCGTTCGCGTCAGCCACTTCGTCGGCGGTGACGAGCGCGGGTCCCATCGGTGCGAAGGTGTGCCAGCTTTTCCCTAAGAAAAAACCCCCGGGCAAACCCCGTGCAGACACGTCAATAAATTGCGTATAACCGAATACACAGTCTAAAGCGTTTTCTTCAGAAAGATGTTTCGCCGTTTTGCCGATGACAATCGCTAATTCGGGTTCAAAGTGAAACACAGTGACATCTGCCTCCGGCAGTTCTACTGTCCCTTTTGTAGGAATGATGCCGGTTGGTGACTTCAGGAAGGCGTTGAATTCGCCGCGAGATGGGCTATCCGGCTCTATGTAATTGCCTGCGAGGCATACGAGCTGACCTGGACGTGGTAGTGGTGCTTTGAAATTGACACTGTCTAAAGCGGTAGCAGTCCCATTTTCGGTAGCGTCCACTATTGCTGGACGCAGGTTATCAAAGTCCTCAATCACCATTCGTATCAGTTCCTGCGGCGTACGATACGCCTTTGCAAGATGTGTTTGGCCGCTCAGTGCATCGCTGATGTCAACAATCCCATCAGTTGTTATTACACCGAGTTGGTGGTCATTAAAGAATGCAAATTTCATTCAGTTTTTTGCTCCTCTGTTAAGACGTTTTGCAAGCGGATGGCTCCGCGCCCCCAACGGCAGTTGCACCTTTTGCCCACTGAAATGCGAAGCGTAGGTCGCGCTTACACACTCAAGTGATGTAAGCGCATTATGTCCGCCGAGTTCTGGTTGATTTCCGTTAAGAATTGCATCTCGCATATTTTTTGCACTCCAGATGGTGTGGCGAGACTGCCACGCTTTTCCAGAGATGAGAAATGCTGATGCGTCAAGTTCTATCTGTTCCCATTCGGATGTGTGTGCCGCAAAAGAGACATCGAACGGACAGTACCACATTTCATCTATACCTGTATCTGGATTCGGTTTTATCATCAGTTGTCCTTCCGAACCGAGCAGATGCGGTCCCATCATCCATCCGTGTTTGGGTTCGCGGCAATAGAGTTCTATAATGCCGTAGGCACCTTGCGCGCCACCGATATGTACAAGCATCGTATCTCCTGCGACGATGCCGTTGTCGCGCCGGTCGGTTTTGCACAACTCGCTGCTGTGCATAATGTCTGCCTCTGTCACGTCATGTCCTTGATAGGTGATATGTGCTTGGATCCAAGAGATGCCGTCCAAGAAAAAATCCATCTCGTCAAAATAGTGGACCCCCATTTCCATGAGTTCAAACCCGGCTTCGCGTCCTTTGCCGACTTCTCGGATTGAACGGAGTTCACCAATTTTACCCGCGTCAATTAATGCTTTCGCGTGTCGAAAGAGCGGTGTGAATCGAAATTGATGGCTGACTGCCAAGTGGACACCTGCTTCATGACATGCTTTAAGCATCTGGTCTGCCGTTTCTAAATCGACAGACAACGGTTTTTCACATAAGACATGGATCCCGGCTTTTGCAGCGGCAATTGCAATCGGTGCATGTAGGGGGGCATGTGTACACACGCTCACGAGATCGAGTGCTTCACGTGCAAACATCTCCTCATAGTCGGTATATCGTTTTGAGATACTGTATTCATCGGCACGGTTGTTGAGGGCATCGCGATTGATGTCGCACATTGCGACGAGGTCAATCTTCTCAAGATTCGCGTGCGCGGCGGCATGGCTCCGGCTAATTCCGCCACAACCGACAATCCCTACCCGTAATGTCATGAATGGTTCTCCAAATTCAGTTTGTGCCTATTTTATTCATTTCAAGCAACGCCTGCCATTGTGTTTCGTCCACGAGGACACCTTTTTCGAGACTCTCCTGCCGTGTCCGTAACATACCTTCCCCTGGATACCTTACACCTTCATTTTCGTCTAATGGGGTCGCCGTATGGAAATCGTCAATAATCGCTGCCACTGTCTCATCCAACACCGCTTGCCCCATCAATCCCGTGGCGTTAATCGCGATATACACCTGCGAAACCGCATACTCTGATCCCTGTTTTCCGATTTCGTGCGTGGCTTGTCCGCCTGAGATAATGGATGCCATCGTGTCGAGCACCAGTGCTAATCCTGAACCTTTCCAATAACCGATCGGAAGTGCTCTTTTGGAATCAAGGATCTCGCCGGGATCAATCGTTAGTTCTCCATTGGTGTTGTACCCACCCGGTAGTGGTAATTCTTTTCCCTGCAGCTGCAGTACTTCTAATTTCCCGTTTGAGTACTGGCTCATCGCCATATCCAGCAGAATATGCCCCTCTGCTCTCGGCACAGCAATCGCCATTGGGTTATTTCCAATCTTTTTTTCCGCAGAACCCCACGGTGGCATAAGTCGGGTTGTGTTCGTCCAGCAGATGCCGATGTATCCGGCTTCCGCGGCTTGTAGCGCGTAGGCACCGCCGCGCATCCAGTGGTTCGTATTTGAAAGCCCGACACATCCGATACCGTGCATTTCGGCGAGTTCTGTTGCCCGTTCCATACAGATATGTGCATTGACAAGTCCTACCCCCATCTTGCCATCCCACCGCTCCAACGCACCGAAACTCTCGGTTTTCTCTGGTTGCGCACGGAAGTCGATCTGTTTACTTCCTAATCCGTTGACGAACCCAGGGAAGCGATTGAGTCCGTGTGAATAGACACCATCGCGTTGATTTTCGGCGAAGAGTCGCGCACATAACATGCCTCGTTCATCGGCAAAACCGACTGAAGCGAGCACACGATAGAATTCGTCTCTTAAAGTTTGGAAAGGCACACGTTTCATGTAATTTTATCCCCGTCGTTTGTTAAATTCATTATGTCTTATCTTTGAGAAAAAAGCAAGAGATTTCGTTGATTACTCAATCTGGTGAGATCGTATGAAATTGAAAAAGTAGTTGGGTAATTTTCGGTTGGACAACGGGCGATGAAGGGTTTCCCTACTACGAACATGAATTTAGGGTGGGGTGACAAAAAGAAGAAAAGGAGACATCCTATCTTGAGAGGATCTCCTTTTCTGCTTGAAGGGTATTTTAATTTCAACAAGAGACGATTGCGATTGTTGTACGTCGTCACTACCACATTTCGATCCATTGCGTCAGCGGTGTCACGGGTTGCGTTTCGCTATGGATGACCCACTTGAAATCCGGGTCTTTCCAGTAAATTGTGCCTGGGTGGTCGCCGTCACGAAGATAACGAATGTCAATCGCCCAACGGACGATCTCACTTGTGGTGTGTGGTATCGACCTGTGGAGTGTCAGATTGTGGAATACTAAGGCATCCCCTAACGCCATTGGGCACGTCACGATACGAGAGTTCTCAATAAGTTCGTCCATCACTTCAAGAAACTTCCCTTCCCGTTCTTCTGTCCGATGGTCAACCACGCCTAACCGATGTGAGCCTGCGACCACTTGTAAACAGCCGTTACTCTCATCTACCGGCACCAGCGGTATCCATGTAGTCGGGATAAGCGAAGTTTCACTCACTGTGCCGAAATAACCGCTGTCTTGGTGCCACGGGACCACTGTCAGTTGCTGACCGGGCAGTTTCGGACGCGCATTGAAAACGGGATGTCCAATGACATCTGTACCTGTGAGTTGCCCGATTGCCTTCACGAGGGGACCGGCGTGGTGCAGATCGAAAATTTCAGGTGTCGCAACTTGATTCCGCCAAGAACGACCGAAGCGGTTGGCATGTTCACCAGCGATTTGCGCGAACCGCGTTTCAAATGGGAGTTCTAACCCTTCATCTTCGATAATCCCGTCTTCTTTCAACTCACGAATGATGCCATCTACGACACGCGCAAAACTGTCGCGCACGCCATTGATAGCAGACTCCGGAATAACGCCTCTTAGCAGCAAGTATCCGTCGTTTTCCCACTGATCCATCTGTTCAGGTGATAGTGGAGTTGTCTGTTTTTGATCGTTTTTCATTTTTTCACGCTAATTTATTCAATGCCAAGATTTGGGCAATTTTAAGAATTAAGATGACAAAAGCAGAAAAGGTTGTAAAATAATAGCATATTTGGCGAAAAGAGTCAAAGAAAATAGCCTTGGTAGCGTTGATATTTCGTTTAGCAGATGATACCCGACACATCAAAGGAGAACGCATAATGGCAACTTTAACGCAGACCGAAAACCGAATTAGACCGCTCTATATTGATGGATACACCCATCAGCTCAGTTACGCACCGGGTGAAGAAATCGCATTCCATGTCTCAACGAGTGCAGGCAGCTACTCGCTTGAGATTGCGCGCATCGGCGCGACGCGCGAGGTTATCTGGAGTCAATCGGACCTACCCGGGGCGGCGCATCCGATTCCTGAAAATGCGTCATCGCACGGATGTGGATGGCCCGCTTCCTTTACACTTGAAGTTCCTGAATCGTGGCAGAGCGGTTATTATGAAGGTACACTCCGCGCAACGGATGGCGGTGGTGACGTTATCTATAGGAACCAACGGGCTGCCGAAAGCACGCTGTTTTTCATTGTCCGTCCTGCGAAGCCGGGAGCAAATACCCCAATGCTACTTCAACTCTCTACCAACACCTATAACGCTTACAACAATTGGGGTGGCTTCAGTCTCTACGGATATCACGGACAGAGCAAGATACAGGGGAACCGTGTCTCGTTCGATCGACCCACTCGTGGTATCTTCAGTAACTGGGAGTTGGCTTTTATCGTCTGGGCAGAGCAGAATGGATATACGCTTGATTACGCTGCGAACTCCGATTTGGAATTTCACCCTGAAATGTTGGAGCATTACAAACTCGTGTTGAGTGTTGGACATGATGAATACTGGTCTGCCCCGATGCGCGATCATCTTGAAGCGTTCATCGCAAACGGTGGGAACGCTGCCTTCTTCAGCGGGAATTCTGTCTGTTGGCAGGTCCGTTCCGAGGATGACGGTAGGGCACTCGTCTGTTGGAAGCAGAGTTACAACCAAGATCCTGTTTACAAGACCGACGATTACAGTACCCTCAGTACCCTCTGGAGCCACTATCTGGTGGAGCGTCCTGAAAACGAGTTAACTGGCGTTGGCTTCCTTCAGGGGGGTTATCACTTGAGTCACGGGCAGTTTATGGATGGTCCCGGCGAATACACGGCACATCGTCCAGAACACTGGGTGTTTGAAGGGACGAACCTCGCGCAGGACGACACCTTCGGCGGAGCAAATACTATTGTCGGTTATGAATGTGATGGATGTGAATGGACCCTTGAGGACGGCTTACCGGTGCCGACCTATCGTGACGGCACGCCTGAAGGTTTCACAATCCTCGCGACTGCGCCTGTCCGTTGGCATCCTGATGACTGTGAATGGTACGAACGCTGGGAAAGAGGGAGAACCGGTGCCGCAACGATGGGTATCTATACAAAAGGCGGGACCGTCTTTACTGCTGCCACAACCGACTGGTCGCACGGGTTAGCGGGTGGTGATGCGGTGGTTGAACGGATAACGCACAATGTTATGCGCCGGCTATCGGGATAAGCAGGAGCGTCTGTCAGGTTATATCTCTTTGCGTTGAAATGAGACGTGTGCCATCGCGAATAGCACAATAAAGAACAGCACTAACAGCATCACGTCCAACATCGTGCCTTTGAACGCGTCTCCTATACGCACCCTGTCTTGGAATTTTGGAATACTTTCAAAGGGGACGGGCTTATCGGACATACCTTCTCTAACAAAAGGAACGTGTGGACTGTCTGGATCCGCGCGGTCGGCAGTGATGAGGAAATCGTTGAATTCATCGGCATAACGCTCGGCATTCTTCAAGAAATCCAAATGTCTTTGGAACCCTGTTCCTGCAAGGGATTCGATCGCATATTGCGCAATCGAAGTTGGTGAGATACGGTTGAATTCTCTGGCAACCTGAATCTGATGTGTTTGTGCGTTTAAGTACGCTTTATGCAATCTTGCGCCTTCTCTCGCCTCCTCATTGAGAAACTCAGCCCAGAGCAGCGTTACTGGTGTTGGTGGACGTGTGCGCGTCGGGGCTTCTTCCTCTAATCCGCGTGCTATGTAACGATCCTCGAGTCCATTACGACTGAAATATACCGGACTAGGACCATGGCGGATTGATGGTAGGTTCAACCCACTCATGATTGTGCCAAGCATTGACGGCACGAGGATAACCCAAATTACCCATATAAGCAGCAGGATGACAAGGCTTGTTGCGGCGTTGTTAACAAGTGCGGATATGAGCATCCCTAAGGCGATAAAAACTGATATATATATCAATCCCACCACGAAAATACTACTGATTCTGCTCCATTCTTGGGCATTGAGTTGAAGTGTTCCAGAGAGATGTAGCAGTAGGAGGTTAACCAGCACACCGCTCGTAAAAACAGCACCGAGGCTGATAAGAATGCTTAAGAATTTAGCAGTGAGTACGGTTCGACGCGCAACAGAATTGGATAACGTCAATCGGAGGGTTCCATGTTCCACTTCACCAGAAATCGCGTCGAACGTAAAAACGAGCGCGAGAAAACTGAGGACATTGGAAATGATGAGAATCCAGTCGATTTTTAAGAACACTGGGAAAATATCTTTCGCTTTTATGGGTGGAAATCCGCTATATTTCAGTCGCCAGATACCAGAGACGTTGTAGGGTTTTCCGTCTATGACCGGGTTCATTCCCCATCCGGCACTCAACCCTGATGCAAATTTCGGCAGATTATTTTCACTGCCGTGTGCACAAAAAGAGAGTGGTGAAGGCTTCTTGTGAAGTTCGCCGGGACCGTCTACAACGAGTTTATAAAGATTATTACTATTCTGTTCGAGTCTTGCCGAGTACGCTGAAACCTTCTGTCCATATTCTGATTGTCGTGTTTTGTATTCGTTGATGTGACCCATGGCGTTGACAAGCATTAAAAAAAGAGTGAGCAGCATCGCGAGTGCGAAACGGAGGCTATTTACTTGCTCAAATAATTCTCGTTTCACAACATGCCAGAGCATCTCAGACCTCCTGCCGACTGAAAACCGCGAAGGTAATTATGAGCAGTATCGGATTTAGAAGGAAAAGTAGAAGTAGGTCGCGGAGTGCACGGTTACTGGCATCTTCAAATACACTCGGCGACTGATAAGAGAATCGTGGGACATCGTCCCACCGGACTGCACCTTTATCACTCGTAAACCATTGGCGTGAACCGAATGCCTTTTTATCATAGAAATAGTCTAATACCGTTTCCCGATACTGTCGTCCCGTTTTGAAAAAGTCTTCCATTCTCGCGAGACCAGTCCCTGCCCACGCTTCTGTTGAGAGGTGGTATAGCCCTGCGGGTGAAAATCGGAGCGCGTTTCGGGCAATACTTGATTTACGAATATAGGTCTCAGAAAAGGCGTTCTCTCGTATCCGCCAGACTATGCCAGCAGTCCGAATCCGAGCGGATGTTAGCTTTTGAAAATAGGCTTTAACAGTGGGGATATGAATTTCCGCCTCATCTGGAATATTCCTTATATCTCGCTTCAGATGTGTGTCGCTAGAACTTCCACTTATATGGACACCCTTTATAGTGAAGCCTATAATTACTTGGACATTCTGAATAGGCGGGGTTACAAACCCCGCCAGCGAAGGAGGGGTTGTTATTCCCAGAAGTGTCAACTTATTTTTCGGTTTTACTATAATAACGGCTCGTTCTCAAACGGATCCCCAGGCTCTTCTTCATCCCAGTAGAATCGTTCCAAAATCTGGTCCATTGCTTGATTCGCCTGCTTTGTCCTCTCTTCTGTATCAATGAAGCGGTTGACAAGGAACAGACTCACGTTCGGATAGAGCAGTGTCAACACCACCCAAATAAACATTGACACGATTAATGATGTTGCCGTGCGGTGAATCATGCTGGAGATAAGCAATCCGATGAGATAGAACGTAGAGGTATAGACGACCGTTGTGAGGAAGATGCTAGCAATCCGGAGGAAGTCGTCGGCACCATAATGGATAGCATTAGGTTGAAGTTGCAGCAGTAGTGCCAACAGAAAACTCATTAACAGGGGTAGTGTAAGGCATAGCATGGCTCCCAGATACTTTGACAATACAATCAGCCCGCGTCCAACAGGGTTGACAAGGATGAGGCGTAATGTGCCATTCTCGCGGTCCCCAGCTATTGCATCGTAAGCGAAAACCAGAGCGAGGAGGCTTAAAAGGATTTGGAAGATGGATACCAAATCTATATCGGCGAGTAGATATCGGAAAGGATTACTGAAGCCTGTATTACGGTAGACATCACCCCATAAGAAAGGGATCTCTCCAATCTTGATTTCGATAGAGTTCCTCGCGCGTTTGTCAAGTCCCTGATTAAAGAGGCTTAATGGGTTGGGGGCTTTGTCGATGTATGGCATGAAAGATGAATACGTTTTTGCGCTAAGTGCCCATTCTTGGTGTTTTTGGAAATCCTCGTTGTAACTCGCGAGTTTCCGCTCATAATTATCCCTTAAGACGATGTTCCCCGCCAGTACAAGTGACATACACGCAATAACGGTAACCAAAAAGCGGAATGTCATTATATTCGCTAAGAGTTCATGTCGAATCAGCGTCCATAGCATTGTGAGGCAGAGTCTCCTTTTAGACAACTTCCACTTATACACCGGCTTGGATGCACTTTTCAAGTGTTTGGCAGAATTATGGTGTCTTGGTACAATTTGCCGCAATTAGGGGTTATTTAGATTTTTCATGCTTCAAGTCCCTTTGTTCGTAGTAGGGAAACCATTTATTGCCCATTATACATACCTTTAGCACGTGCGATGAATCGCACTACTACAAACATACATACTCGTAGTTGAGAAACCATTTGTTGCCCATTCATCCGAGCAATCCAATAAATTTTAAAAAACTGAATGCTTGTAGTCTCAATTGAATTGTGTTGCCAATTCTATGATAGCGTGCTATCCTATTTAACATGGAAACGGAAACGCGGATCTCCTCAGCGATGTACGCCCCTGGCGCGATCCTTTTAATCTCCTGCTATGAGCTTGGACACCGACCCGCAGGACTTACCCGTCCGCTCCGCGCGCTCGAAGCCGCTGGATTTACACCTGACGTGGTTGATATTGCGGTTGAACCGTTGGACATTGAAAAGGTTGCACACGCATGCTTCATCGGTATCTCCGTTCCGATGCACACCGCACTACGGCTTGGCATTCATCTCCTGCAACGGATTCGGGAAATCAATCCGGATGTCTCTATATGTATGTACGGACTTTACGCGATGCTCAACGCGGACTACTTGCTTTCACACGGTGTTGATTATTGCATCAGTAATACAGCATCAGCAGAACTCGTCGAGTTAGTAAAATCCCTTATAAAGAAAGAACGGACTGAAGTAAACGAAGCCGGTTTCCCTGCTACAAAACTACCGCCTTTGGAAGTCTATGCCCAATTTGAGGACAATGGCGAGGTGCGAACCGTCGGGTATACAGAGACAACACATGGGTGCAAGCATCTCTGCACACATTGCCCTATTCCGCCGATCTATAATGGCAAATTCTTCGTTGTCGAACGCGATACCGTGCTTGCTGAAATACAGGAGCAGGTTGCACAAGGCGCGACACATATTACGTTTGGCGACCCCGATTTCCTCAACGGACCGATGCACGGGCTTCGCATCCTCCGTGCAATGCATGCAGCTTATCCGAATCTTACCTTTGATCTTACGACGAAGGTTGAGCATATCCTGAAGCATAAACGGCACTTCCTTGAATTTGCGCAACTCGGATGTAGGTTTGTTATCTCTGCCGTTGAATCCTTGAGCGGGACGGTGTTGACGATTTTAGAGAAACATCATACGCGTGCTGATGTAGAAGCAGCAATTGACATCGTTCACGGAACTGGGATCGCGCTACGCCCGACATGGGTGCCGTTTACGCCGTGGACAACCTTAGACGACTATCTTGAGATCCTCCAGTTTGTTGATAGACATCGCCTTGTGTATCACGTGGATCCCGTGCAGTATGCTGTCCGTTTGCTAATTCCGCCCGGTTCATATCTACTTAATCGCCCGGAGACGAAAGCACTTTCACTCACGCTTGATGAAGCCTCCTTTAGTTATACATGGGCACACCCCGACGCGCGGATGGATGAACTCCATAAAACAGTCAATACCGTTGTTGAAAATGATGCTCGTGCCGGTGTGGATACACTGGAGACATTTTATCGGATATGGACACTCGCTGCGGATATGCGTGGACAACCTCCACCAAAACAGAGTAGAGGTGTACATCAACCCGCACCACGGATTACTGAAGCATGGTTCTGCTGAGCGGAACCCACCGAAGGGCAGTTTGCTCCAATCCAATTTTTTTGACGAGTCACCGAGTGTTAAGGGAAAACGCGCTTTAAACGATTGACTCTTGCTTGGTTTATGCCGTTGTCGTAAACCTGTGTTCCGTAAAGGCATACCGAATAGAGTTAATCAACCCCAATTCAGTTGAATTTACCAGAAACCCGTTTTGGACAACGGACAAAACGGCGCGAAAGGCTAATCGTTAAAAACATGTCAGAACAAATTCAACAATTGCTCAATTTGGAAACTGTCCCTGTCGCAGTAACTTTTCATGATGTACAACCCGATGGTGTTTCCCGTGTAGAAAAGGTTGAAGCCGCCGGTTGTACCTATTGGCGACGCGCAGCAGAGGGCAAAACTTTCTATACCGAAGCATCCGACCATTACAACTGCCCGATCGGGTGTTATACACACAATGTTGAAATACCGGATGCACAAATGGAGGAACTCGAAAATACGCTTGGGCTGATGGGAGAACTCGGTTACATCGCTATGGAGGAGGTCCCCGGTATTCCACGGCGGGAAACCCCTTTCAACAGCGCAATCTACGCGCCATTGGCGGATGCCACTGACACGCCTGATGTCGTCATCATTTCCGGCACGCCGAGACAGATGATGCTCTTGGCAGAAGCCGCGACCGCTGCTGGCATCGGTACGGAAAATGGTGTTATGGGACGACCGACGTGTGCCGTTGTTCCGGCTGTCATACAAAGCGGACGAAGTGTGAGCAGCTTGGGGTGCATCGGTAACCGCGTCTATACTGCGCTCTCCGACGATGACTTCTACTTCGCTTTTCCCGGCAAACACATTGACGCACTCGTCGAAAAGTTAGAGATGATTGTGAATGCGAATCGTGCGTTAGAGGAATATCATCAGCAACGCCAAGCGGAGATTTAGAGGCATGCAAAATGTGGTTTCCGTTATTACCGGCGCAGCGAGTGGGATCGGAAGAGGGCTGGCAGAACGGTTCGCCGCGGAAGGTATGAGAGTCGTTCTCGCTGATGTTGAAGAAGAAGCGTTAGCCAAACTTGAGACAGACTTAAAATCTAAGGGAGCGGACGTTCTTGCTGTCAAAACGGATGTCTCAAACGCCGCTGAGGTCGAAAACCTTGCAGTGCGGACGTTAGATGCTTTTGGAGCGGTGCATATTCTCTGCAACAATGCCGGTGTTGTCTGCAGTCGTCCTATCTGGGAACATACTATCGCCGATTGGGAATGGGTGTTGGGTGTTAATCTGTGGGGCGTGATTCACGGCATCCGAGCGTTTGTGCCGCGTATGCTTGCCCAAGGCGACGCGTGTCATATTGTGAATACTGCTTCTATCTTGGGTTTGGTGGGAGGTAGCGGCGAAGGCATCTATAAGGTAAGCAAACACGGCGTAGTGGTGCTGTCGGAGACCCTTGCTGATGAATTGGCACAGAAAGAGGCGAATATTCAGGTGCATGTGCTTTGCCCGGGTTGGGTTCGCACAGGGATTCTGGAATCCTCCCGAAACCGCCCGGGCACATTGCAAAATCCAGAGACAGAAACACCGCCGCGTCAGGATACTATCGGCGGTTCACGGAATGTCCGCGCTGAGATGGAAGCAGGGATGTCGCCAGCGGAAGTGGTGGAGCATGTCTACAATGCTATTCAAACAGGAGTCTTCTATATTCACACACATCCTGAACACAAAGACTGGATTCGTTCGCGTATGGAGCGTATCCTTGAATAGTTTCTGTCCTAAGATTTAGCAAGAGGGGTTTTCACTGGAGATATGGATGTACAAGCGTAAACGAAAAAAGAGTGAACAATTATAAAAGTGAGGTTAACATTATCAAATGAAACGTAGATTGGAAGTGGAATTAGACTTTATCACAGATTTATCGCCGTTGGAGCTTGCGTCGAAAGTTGCGCCGCTTGTTCGCGAGGCAATTGACGCGGTGAAAGAGTCTTTGGGGGCTGAATTAGAGTTTGATATTTTTCTTATGCTTGACGGACACGAGGTTCGCTTCGTGATGGAGTCATTGTGACTTACACTGCACACATTTATTAAGTCAAATCAAGCACACTCCGTGCGACTTCGCCGTTTGCCAATGCCTCAAATGCGTCGTTAATCCCTTCTAACGGATAGGTGCGCGTGACGAGTTCGTCGAGTTTGAGTTGTCCCGATTTATAGAGTGAAACCAGCCGCGGGAAATCCACATGTGGACGCGCAGTCCCGTACATGGAACCGATAACCATCTTCTCAGGCATCAACATCCGTGCATCAAATTCGACAGGCGTGTTCTCCGGTGCGTGTCCGACAAAGACCGTCACGCCTCTGCTCCGCGTACAGAGGATCGCTTGCCGGAACGTTTCACCAATCAACCCGATTGCTTCAAATGCGTAGTGGACGCCGCGACCATCAGTAATCTCCCTAATCTGTTCTACCGGATCCACTTCGGAGGCATTAACGGTATGCGTGGCACCGAACTGTTTACCAAGTTCGAGTTTGTTGTCGAGTACATCAACGGCGATAATAGGTTCACCGCCAGAAAGGGCAGCGCCTTGGATACAGTTTAGCCCGACCCCGCCACATCCAAAGACAGCGACTGAACTACCGGGCGAAACTTGGGCAGTATTGATAGCCGCACCGACACCCGTCATCACGCCACATCCGATGAGCGCTGCCTGTGCGAGTGGCATGTCTTTATCAATGGAAACAACTGCGTCTTGTGGAACGAGTGTTTCGGTGCCGAAGGTCCCTAATCCTGCCATCTGGTCGACTTCACGTCCGCTCGTTTTGGTGGTGGGCCTACCGGAGCCGTCAGACGGAAGTGCACATAAGTTCGGATATCCCTTCTGGCACATTTCACAAAATCCACAATTCCGTTTCCATGAGAGGATGACGTGGTCACCGACTTGGACTTGGGTTACGTCGCTTCCGATCTCTTCTACAATTCCAGCACCTTCGTGTCCAAGGATAACAGGCAATCTGACTTGGGGCCAATCTCCCTTAACGACGTGCCAGTCGGAGTGACAAACACCGCTGGCGACCAATCGCACCCGCACCTGATTTGCACTCGGACGCGGTAGGTCGAATTCTTCAATTTTTAAGTGCGTTTCGATTTCGTACAATACTGCAGCTTTCATGAGGTTCCTCCGAAGTGCGATATAGCGAGATTCAGTCTATTTTTGCTAAAAATAGAGGCTTTCCTGAAGAAAAGGGATTAAAGCAAAAGTTATTGCTTGTGTGTAATTTTGCATCCTGTCCACTGCACCGTGTGTCAAGAAGCCACTTGCACTCTGTTTCTCTTTTGTGTTGGAATCCTGAGCGAGTTCATCAATCACGTGTCCTAATTCGCTGCCTGCCAAAAGTTTTTCGACGATCCAGTCGGGCAATTCATACAAACCAGTTGTGCCGAAACTTTCTCGGTGCTGCTGATCCAATATACAAATGACGGTGAATTGGAACCATTTGTTATGTAGTTGAAGAATTCCGCCTTCAATGCCGACAAAAAAATTAGCATTGCGGCACTGTTCATCATTGATACGTTTGGCATGCTCAGCACGGTTCTTGGCACCGGTGAATGTGTCTTCATTAAAGGGCTGGTCGGGAACACCGGAATCAGCGGGTAACCCCTTAATCTCCACGGGTTTAAAAAATCTGGAAAAACTTTGTCGAGTGCTCTCAATTTTTACGCTGTTTTTTGAACCGATTAAAACTTTGGTAGGTTTCATAGTTATGATTATAGCACTTTTAAAAAGAGATACAAGGCAAGATTTCGGATTGACATTCACTCTCTAAAAAGGATATAATAAATTAGATGGACTTCTCAATATGAGAAGCCTGCAAGTTGTACCTAAAACATATAAGAGGAGAATTAACGTGTTTCGCTTTAACTCGTCCTGCAAGCCTATATTTAAAAAAAGTCGGTGGGTAGTGCTTGTCGGTCTCTGCGTACTTGTTATGCTTTCATGTGGAAGTGGGGAGATTCAGAATTTTGAAGGCATTGCGATCCATGTGGATCCGCGTGTTGACAGGATTAACTTGAGGATCTATTTGGTTGACAGAAATGGTACGCCGTTGATATGGAACCAGAGCATTCTCAGTCCGAGTGTCGGTGTGAGTACGATCTCTGAAGCGGATTTTACCACCAACGCCAAAGTCTACTCTATCCGTAATGGCGAGAAACATCGGAAAGTCTATGATGGACGGTTGATTGACCTCCGTTGGTCGCAGGAACTCAATAGGGTAGATCGACTTATGACCGCGGAGATCCCGCGCGGCTTTATTGAAGAAGACCCGGAACGTGATACGCCCTTAGGGATCATCACGGTTGAAATCCAGACTGAGAAGCAGGGACCCTTCACGGACACCTTAGAAAAAGCTGAGATCTATAAGTATTAAGACTGCATTAACTGCATTATGCATGTAACCGGACTGAATTAAAAAATATGCCTATTCACACACAGGACTACCGACATTGGGAAGGCACACTGAAACCGCATCTTTATACACGGTGGTGGATCATTACCAAGGCAGAACTCAAACTGCTTGCACAGCGCAAAATTGTCCGATTAATCGTTGCGATTCCGCCCGTAATCTACATCATTGTTCACGCGATACTTATCTATATCAGTAACCAACTGCCGGATGCAATGCTTCCGTTTGACGTTGACGCTCGGTTTTTCCAGAAATTTCTTTTTCGGCTTGTGCCAATTCCGTCAGCGATGTTAATTGCCCTAATAGCCATTTTTGGGGGTTCCGGGTTAATCGCCACAGATCTGAAGAACAACGCGCTCTCCTTGTATCTATCTAAACCGCTTTCATGGATAGATTACCTCATCGGAAAATTCGCAGTCATTGGGATCTTACTTGGCTGTCTCACGCTGGTTCCTGGGCTTTTGCTATTTCTGGAGCAGGCACTGTTAGCGGACGGGTCCTTTCTGAAAGAGAACTATTGGATACCTTTTTCGATCATCGCCTATTCGGTGTTAATTATTCTTTCTGTGAGCCTGTTGATACTGTTCTTCTCATCGCTCACCTCAAATCCTCGCTATGCCACGATCGGTTTCTGTGCTGTGTGGTTCGGATCACCTGTTATCCAGCAACTGCTTAGATTAATTACTCGCACCAGTAAAACGGCTGTCGTCTCGATTTGGGCAAACTACGACATTCTCGGTTCGGTTCTATTCGACAGTTCACGGGATCATGCTGTACATTGGGTTTGGTCACTCCTTACCCTGCTTGCACTGATAACGCTCTGTCTTTTCGTGCTCCACCGTCGGATTCGTGCCGTTGAAATCGTTAAGTAAGCGTTGGGTGCTCAGGAAATCGCCGCTTCCGCAGAAAAATCGCGACCGGGAGATTGCTCCTACCTGTTAGCGTAATCTTGCCCCATTCGCATTCCACATCTCACTCTCCGAATAGACCTGCGGTGGTGTTATCGGTGTCAACGTTGGCAACCAATCCTTACGGAATTGCTGGATCAACCGCGCGGCGTTCTGATAAGCGATCCGTTCTTTTGTCTCATCGTCAAGGCGCGCTGTCTCAATCTGTGTTTGGACTAAGCGAAAATCGTAGTAGGGTAGGTCGCTACCGAACATAATCCTGTCACTGCCGAGGCTATCGACGAGATGTACCAAATCCCAACTTTCATCTGCCGCTTCCGGCTTCTGTGCTACATCAAACCAGACATTCTGGCACGTTCCACACTGGGCAATGGCATCAAGGTGTCCTGCTTTGTCCATCGAAACATGCCCGATGATGAATGTTACCGACCGGAATCGTTTCGCGTAAGCGGCGATGTTTTGGGTGGAACCTGCCTGATGTAGTAGACACAACCCGTTGTGCATCGCTACCACTTCGAGGAACGGGTATAACTCGCCACCGAGTGAATGTCCTGACAGACCTGGGTGGCACATAAATCCAACTAAACCGTCTTCCTGCATTGTTCTGCCGAGTTCATCGACACCTGCTTGTTCGTGTCGAACTTCCACGTTACCGAGTCCGATGGGAAAGCGTTCTGGGTACAGCCTGCAGGCATTGGCGATCGTCTCATTTTGTGCCCGCGTGTCTAATACACCGCGTGCTTGTGGTCCGCCTGCCGTTGGACACGGAATCGCGCCGATAACGTCAGCTGAAGCCATCCGCGCGAGGCATCGTCCAACACTCTGCCCGACAGTTGGGGCACGTGATACCGTCATACCGATGTGACAGTGTACATCAAAATAGGGACGCATAGGTTATCCTTTCTCAAAGCGTTAAAATTTAGGTACGGGTGCGTAGGTGTTCAAGCCGTCTGTTCTGTCTTCACCTTGCAATAGATAGATATAGTGTGCGCGCCGCCACTCTGCACCAGGGTAACGGACGTTTGCTGGCATATAGCGCATTGTGTAGCCGCATCGCCGTTTCTGTGAAACGTTTGGACTCGAATTGTGGATCGTCCACGCATCGTGAAAATGGCACTCGCCTACCTCTAATTCCAAGTTGACTGCCTTGGATGTGTCTAGGTCCTCCTCCACAACTTCGTTCCCGAAAAGCATGTTTTTGCGATCAACTGCTTCATAGCGGCGATCGCGCAATTTGTGGCTGCCAGATATGACACGCATACATCCGTTTTCGACCTTCGATTCATCGACGGCTAACCACATCGTGATAACGCGCATCGGATCAAGAGACTTACCCCAGTAAACACCATCTTGGTGCCACGGGACCTCCATGCCGTCGTTCTCCCGTTTGCTAATAAAGTGGCTCGACCAGAGCACAATATCCGGTCCGATAAACCGCTCTATCACCTTCAACACGCGTGGGTGGGTCAGGTATTTGAATAGATACGGATGCTCAAAGTGCGGGACATCCATCTGCTCTGGACGTTTGCCTTCCGGCAAATTCTCGATCATCTCGTCCACATAACCCCGAAGTTCGTCTAACTCCGGTTTCGTGAAGATGCGTCCATAAGTGAGGTACCCGTTTTCTTTGTAAAATTTGACCTGCTCATCAGAGGCGTTCGTTTCCAGTTGCCAGTTCATGTGTCACCTGTTTCTTTAAAATTAGAACTTACGCAATTTTGCCATGACCCTAAGTATTGTGCAACGCTAGCGAGGTTACAAACCTCGCCAGCAATGGGAGTTGCGTAAGTCCTAAAAATTCTTGTCCATTGCTTGTGAGGTTTCAAACCCATCAGCAACAGTGTATCGTTAATTGTGAATTCTATCGTTTCATTCAAGAACCTAAAGCCTAAATAGCATGCCCGGTTCAAAAGAAAAAATTTACTTCATTTTTATTTTTCCCCAAGTGGCAGCCAGTTTATTATTTGGTGAGACAGCTTCCGCTCCCAACGTCCGCGCGAGACCTTTTTCGGCGATTTCCGTTATCTGGTCTTCTGTTAGTACAACGTTGAAGAGTGCGACTTCATCTATTGTTCCGTCCGTAAGGGATCGGGAGGCAACACCAGCTTCACCGCCAATCGTGAAAGGTTTATGGTTGTCCTCATTCTCTTTTTGGTGTGCGGAAATATCGTTTTCAGCCTCCAATTTCCCGTCTCGGTACAATTTCATCGCGCCTTTTCGGTCGGCAGTTGCGGCAAGGTGGTGCCATTTCCCATCGTTGATGGGTGATATACCGAAGAGGTGAACGCCTGCGCCTTGTGCCAATCCAAACCAAAACAGCGGTTTTCCTTTGTTGTTTGGGTCAAGATCCCCGCGAACGCACAAGAGATAACCGTGTCTCGGCATAGCGAAGTCAGCTTTTTCGATAAGAGTTGCGTGCCAGTCGGCAGCTGTCTTAGAATACTTGAACCATGCGACCATAGAAAAATTTGCTTTTCCGACGTTCAGGAGCGGCGAAATGCCAGCGTCAACTAAACCACCGCTCTTGAATTCCAGTCCGCCATCAAATTTGCCGTCAGTCCATTTCACGGGGTCTAAGAACTTCGCATCAAGTGCGTTTTCCGATAAGTCTTTGGCGAGGTTACCTACCTCTTCATTGAAGAGCCAAACGCCCACCGCGGTATCGGGGTCAACTGCGGTGAGTCCTTGCGTAGCAAACAGTAATATCAGTGCACTTATAGCAGACCAGAAAACACTCGATTTTTGACCTCTACCTCTCATTTCCGCTTACCTCCAAGATTATTTGTTTTGGATTTTGGCACAAATTTGCCTCAGATGTCAAGCATTTTTTTCAATTTCCTTGTGGTTATCCACAGTCAGTGGGTGGTTTTCAACTACACCATAGGTATCAATTTAGGGATTTTTGACAGCGTTTTAGCAATTAGAAATATAAACATGCCGCCCTTACAGGACTTGATTTTTGCTCGAAAACGCTGCTATAAACATGCTGAAGAAATACCCAAGCAAATAAACCCTACGGGACTAAAGAGGCGTTTTCCGGTAGGTAGAGTTTAAGTCCGGGCGCGGTTGAAAACAGCGCCTACCGGACCTGGAAACCGAGCTTGTTCTTTTTTAAATTGACACCTATGGGTGATTTTCAACTACACAAACACCCCTATGCGCGCGTCACACGTTCTATTCACATCGCTGGCGAGGTTTTTTGGAACCTCCGCCAGTAAATTACAAGACGAGTCGCCACCGGGAGGTCGCTCCTACTCTAAACAGCGTCAGGCATTGGTTGACTTTTTGGTTTAGTATGCTACAATATTGTCTGTAGTTATTAATTATGATGTGGTCTTCTATTACTGCCTCGCTATTTTATACGGAACCCGATACATATTTTATTTTAGAGGAAAATATGAACTTTAGCAAACAATTTTATACGTTGGCTTTCTTGATGATGTTGTCTATATCTTTAGCGGTTGTTGCCGATGAGGAGACCAAAGAGGTTGTTAGGATGGAAGAGATCGTAGTTACTGCACGCAAACGCGAGCAACGATCTTTTGAAGTCCCGCTCTCCGTTTCGACGCTCCGGGGTGAGAGATTCGACACCCTGCGCGCGTCGGGTATGGATGTACGTTTTTTATCGAACCGCACGCCGAGTTTACAGGTAGAGTCGTCGTTTGGGCGTATCTTTCCGCGTTTTTATATCCGCGGTCTTGGCAATACGGACTTCGATCTCAACGCTTCGCAGCCGGTTTCGCTGCTCTACGACGGCGTTGTGCTCGAAAATGCTATGCTGAAAGGATTTCCCGCCTTTGACTTGGATCGGGTTGAGGTGTTGCGGGGACCACAAGGGACACTGTTTGGACGCAATACACCCGCGGGTATTGTGAAGTTTGAATCGGCGCGTCCGACGCAGGCATTGGAAGGCTATGGACGGTTGAGTTACGGTCAATTCAACAGCAGTAATTTTGAGAGCGCGGTATCGGGACCGATCGTCCCATCTGTGCTTTCCGCACGGCTTTCACTGCTTGCACAGTGGCGGGACGATTGGGTGAACAACGAACACACAGGTGAGGATAATGCTTTAGGAGGACATCGGGATTTGGCGGGTCGTTTGCAGTTGCTGTGGACCCCGATGCCGGAATTAGAGGCACGATTCAAATTCCATGCTCGCGATCTTGACGGCACCGCGCGTCTGTTCCGCGCCAATATCTTATCAAAGGGTGAAGGCGGTCTGGTGCAGGATTTTGCCCGTGACCGCATCGCACACGATGGAAGTAATGAGCAGACCCTAAGCACGCAAGGTGCCGGAGTTGAGGTAAGCTACGATATTGGGGACTTCCAACTGGTTTCGCTGACCGGATTTGAACGACTGACTAATTTTTCGCGAGGAGACATTGACGGCGGATACGGTGCCGCGTTCATTCCGGTGAGTGGTCCCGGTGAGATTCCTTTTCCTTCTGAAACAGCGTCCGGCATTCCGAATCTGCAACAGTTTACCCAAGAAGTCCGCTTGATGAGTCCGGCAGCGCACCGTCTCGCCTACCAATTTGGGTTGTACTATTTCTGGGAGTTCGTGGAGATGGAGGATTTCAACTACGATACACTGGCTGACGGTGCTTTGGATGGAGCAGCGCGACAAGAGCAGGAATCTACAGCACGGGCGGCGTTCGCAGCGTTAACCTTCCAAATGCTTGAGAACCTGGAACTCGGTGCGGGTCTACGATTGTCCCATGATGCGAAGGACTATACGGCTTGGCGGGATCAAGCACCTGCTGTTACCGGGGCAGGTCCACTCGGTCCTATCCACGAGAACCCTCAAGACACCGTCTGGAGCGGAGATATGAGCCCCCGCTATCAAGTGGCACCGAACGTGCAGACATATTTACGCACGGCACGAAGTTTTCGTGCACCGAGCATTCAGGGACGCTTGCTGTTTGGCGATGCTGTCACGGTCGCGGATACTGAGACGATTCTCTCCTTTGAAGGCGGCACGAAGTTACGTTTGTGGGAACAGCGGTTGCATCTGAATATGGCAGCGTTCCACTACTTTATGCAGGATCAGCAGCTTACTGCGGTGGGTGGCGAGACCAATTTCAACCGGTTGGTGAATGCTGATAGCACCATCGGACGTGGCGTTGAAGCGGAGTTGATTTTTATGCCGATCACTGCACTTGAGGTTTCAGCAGGACTCAGTTACAACTAGACGCGGATTGACGATCCAAATTTGGCTATACAAGGGTGTGGTGCGCCATGTACGATGCTGGATCCGCTTGTTGCTGATAGCATTTTTTCCATTGACGGTAACGGTCTGCCGCAGGCTCCGGGATGGATTGCGGATGTAGCACTGAGTTATGTGCTCTCGCTTCCCGCAGGCGTCCGCCTTGTCGCTTCCACGGACTGGGCGTATCGCAGCCGAGTGCGGTTCTTTCTCTACGACTCTGTGGAATATGCTGATGATTGGCTCTTGGTTGGTGGTATTCGGTTTGCGTGTTTATTACCGGGTGCCGACGTGGAGGTGGCGATTATAGGTCGGAACATCCTTAACGATACGTCTCCCACCGGGGGTATTGATTTCAACAACCTGACCGGCTATGTCAATGAACCGCGGTTTTGGAGTCTGGAAATGGTTCGGCGTTTTTGAGTGATAGGGCAGTTGCGGAATCGCATCGGGCGATCCACGTGGTAAACAAAGGTCGCGAGCACAGCGCGCTCCTACAGATACAAACGAAGATCGCGAGCACAACTCGCTCCTACAGAAGAGGGCTCTCCTTGGTCTCGTAGGGATGCACCTGTGTGGAACAGTTGAATTTGACAAATTGGGGTGCTTGTGATAGATTATCCGTTATGAAGATTGTAGTTGCGCCTGATTCATTCAAGGGGAGCGTGAGCGCGCTTGAAGCTGCGTATGCGATTGAGCAGGGACTTCGTCGCGTGTTTCCAGATGCCGTTATTGACAAAATTCCGATGGCAGACGGTGGCGAAGGGACTGTGCAGTCGCTCGTTGATGCCATTGGGGGACACCTCCAAACACAACGTGTGCTTGCACCACTGGGGAACGAGGTTGACGCACAATTTGGTATCCTCGCAGATGGAGAAACTGCTGTCATTGAGATGGCATCCGCCTCCGGTCTCACGCTTGTCGCGCCGCACGAACGGGACCCACTCCGCACCACCACCTACGGCACCGGGCAGCTAATCCATACCGCTTTAGAAACCGGGTGTAGACGCTTAATCATCGGTATCGGCGGCAGCGCGACGAATGATGGCGGAGCCGGTATGGCGGAGGCGTTGGGTATTCGGTTGCTGGATGCAAACGGCAAACAGATTCCGCGTGGTGGTGCAGGGCTCGGACAATTAGCATCAATAGATATAACAGGCTTACATCCGGCAGTTGCGGAGACCGAAACCGTTGTTGCTTGTGATGTTAACAATCCGTTGACGGGTCCTGATGGCGCGTCATACGTCTATGGTCCGCAGAAGGGGGCTACCCCCGAAATGATTGAGACGCTGGACGCGCATCTCGCACATTTTGACAAGGTTTTGACACGGACGCTCGGAAAATCCTTTAATGACATCCCCGGTGCTGGTGCTGCCGGTGGACTCGGTGCAGGACTGATGGCGTTTCTCAACGCCGAATTACGACTCGGTGTTGATATTATGATTGATGCCGTTAACCTTAGCGAACGGGTGAAAGGTGCTTCTCTCGTTTTCACGGGTGAGGGGCAGCTGGACTTTCAGACCGTGTTTGGGAAAACGCCTATTGGTGTTGCTAAGGTCGCGAAGGCACACAATATCCCTGTCATTGCGATTGCGGGTGGTATTGCTGAAGGGGCTGAAGCCGTCTACGAGGCTGGTATTGACGCGATGTTGGGTATCGTGCAAGAACCGATGGAATTAGAGGATGCGGTTGCCAACGCGTCGCGGTTGATAGCGGACACGGCGGAGCAGGCTGCGCGATTAATCGCTATTGGTGATAGTAGATTGGAGAGTTAATATCCGAATTCATCAAAAGGTTGGAAGGATGGAAGAAAAGAAGGGATATCCTTCTAATCTTCCAATGGGTTACGGCACAGCGGAGTGTGCCTACTACTGTGACAATACCGGTGTGTCTTTCATGAAATCGTCCGTCTCGGTTTGCCATCTTTTGAGTTCAGATGCCAATGATTGGATGCGTTCCGCGTGTTCCGGTAATTCAGCGAGGCTTGTTGTCTCCCACGGATCCTGCTCCAGATCGAAAAGTTGGATGCAATCCGTGCCTTCGCCTGTCTCTTCAGAGACATAGTAACGGATCAGTTTCCAACGTCCATCGCTGACAGTGCGGTGAATGTCTTTATACGCCGCGAAAACTGTATCCCGCACCTGTTCTACACAACCTTCCATCAGCGGTACTAAACTACTCCCTTCAGTTGTATCCGGGCATTCAACGCCGGTCAGGTCACAGACGGTGGGAAAGACATCATAGAGATAGGTGAGTGTGTCAACTGTCGTGCCTTCGGGGATACCGGGTCCCGCGAATATTGATGGCACACGGATGCTATGGTTATAGAGGTTCTGTTTACCGAGTAGTCCATGTTGTCCGACAGCGAGTCCGTGATCGGCGGTATAGATGATAATCGTGTTATCGAGTTGCCCGGTGGCTTCCAATGTGCTTAGCACACGCCCCATTTCGGCATCCATGTGGGAAATCATCCCGTAATAGTCAGCGATGTGTTGTTGAACGATTTCAGGGGTGCGCGGGAAGGGTGCCAGCACTTCGTCTCGGATACGCATTTCGCCGTTGTCAAACGGGTGTTCGGGGACGAAGTTTTCGGGGACCGGTATCTCCTCTGGTGAATACATCGTCGCGTATTCTCCGGGTGCTGTTCTCGGATCGTGCGGTGACGTAAATGAGAGGTAAAGGAAAAATGGATCCGTTTCATCGTAGTTTTCTATAAATTGCACGGCGGCATCTGTAAACAGTTCCGTAGAAAACTTATCACCGATATATTTGGCTTTTCTCGGGTATGCCCCGGTAGGATCGTAATCAAAAA
>JAKZUG010000655.1:0-4582 GCA_047516705.1 Candidatus Poribacteria bacterium
GGCAGTGAAGACATCGGGGCGCGTGGGAGTTCTTGGACACCGACGAGCGGTGATGCCAAACAGAGGTGCAGACACGCCGCTGCGGATACGGGTCCCAACGGGTTGTGTGGTGCGATATAGATGTAGTGTGTTTCGCACCATCCTGCGATTTTACGCGCCTCGGTTAAACCACCGGCGATGCAGACATCGACGCGGCAGTAGTCCATAAGGTCTTCCTCGATGACCTCCCGGAATGTCCACTTGCTGTCAAATTGTTCACCGACTGCGATTGGCACCGAGGTTTGCTGCCGAAGCCGTCTGAGACTGGCGGGGTTTTCTGCCCGAAGTGGATCCTCAATGAAAAATGGATTGTAGGGTGCGACCTTGTTGCAAAAATCGAGGCTATCTGCTGGATCGAGGCGGGTATGCACGTCAATCAGTATTTCAAGATCGTCGCCGAATGCTTGACGAACGGCTTCCACCTGCTTAATACAGTTTCGGATCGCGCGTCTGGGTTCAAACGTTCCCTCGTCAGAGTTGTCAACCACGCTCCATCGAACGAACTTCCAACCGGCTTCGTAGGTTTGCCGACAACTCTCGACGATTGCTTCAATCGAACCGCCGCCGTTATGTGGATAACAGACGACCTTGTCTCTCGTGCGTCCGCCCAAAAGTTCATAGACGGGGACGTTCAGTGCTTTCCCTTTGATGTCCCAGAGTGCGATATCTACGGCACTCACTGCCGCGGATTGGACAACTCCTCCGGGGAAAAAGCCGCCGCGGAACATCACCTGCCATAGGTGTTCGATGCGGAACGGATCTGCACCGATAAGGAACGGCTCAAATGAGCGAATGACTTCGGCTAAGGCGAGCGCGCGACGGCGTAGTCCGCCTTCGCCAATACCGTAGATACCGGTATTGGTTTCGACTTTCACAAAGAAATGCCCGCTTTCCGAAACAAAAGATTTAACTTTAGTAATCTTCATATTTTTAACGATTGGGTTTTCGCTCCGTTTTTTCCCCCCTTCCCAGTAACGGGTGGGGACCCCTGTCAAAAACGGGTTTCCGATGAATTTGCGCAGCATCGGTGTTAATTACTGGGTTCCTATGTTTCTACACGGCATCTAACGTTGGCGTATTGTCTTGACAGTAGACCGGACGGAAGAGCGTCTGGCGTTTGAACGGCATCTCTTTGACCTGCTTCGGGTGTGGTTCCCACTTATGCCACTTGTTCCCGACAGTATTATAGCAGTGGAAAATCGCAATCCGATCGGCTTCTTCGTCTGTCCACTTCGCACCGGTATGTGTAATCGCCTCAGTGAAAACCAGCATGGATCCAGCCGGGCAGGTGTAATCCTCCCACAGCGGAGAATTGCGATCCTCCGTTGACTTCGGAGCAGGAAACGCACCTTTATGGCTACCGGTAAGGAACATCGTTCCACCGCCGCCTGCCTGAACAGGATTGAGTTCCCAGACGACACGCGTCAATCCGCTATGTGCGCTATCATGGTGCAGATGGTAAGTGTGCGAGTTGCCGGGGAAGTTGAACATCCCGCGCCCACCGTGCGGACGGAAATTGTCGTTCCCGTTTGCCCTAATGGTGAGGAACGTGCCTTCTAATCGGAAGCCGTAGCAGTTCTCGTTGGCGTAGCCGGAGGTCAGAAATTCGTTCATGAATCCGAACACAACTGGGTGATCTGTTAGTGATTCAAGAGGGCCGCCAATAGAAGAGCGGTGGTGTTCAGGGATTGATTCCGGGTCCTGTTTGAGTTGGTAACAGAACTCGCGCATCTCTTTAACCTCAGTTTCGCTGAGTACACCTGGGAACAGGAGCCATCCACGTGTATCAAAGAGGAAACGTTGTTCTTCCGTGAGTGGGATCGGTGGTAGATTGCCAGCATTTGTCGTGGGGTTCGGCATGGTTTTCTTCCTTATGGGAACAGTTGTTAGTTATCGGTTATCAGTTAAAAGAGATCTCTGGTGTGTCAAAACCTTCTTTAACTGACAACTGATAACTATTCATACAAACGTTCGTCTTCCAGTGATAGCCAGTTACCGTAATCGCGCGGCATCTCTTTTATCGCGCCTAAACCGGCTTCGGCACGCCATCGTAATAGCGGATGCTCTCGGTTTTTCTGAGGCAGCTCGACGCGTGTGCCGTAAACGGCAGACTCGAAGATTGCCATCAAAATTTCAATGACATGGCGACCTTCTTCGCCGTTAGACTCATGTTCTCGATTTTCATCTAATGCGTTCACATATTCTTCAACGAAGCAATAGTCGTCGGCGTTTGCGCCTTTGTCTGGGTCAAAATGCTCAGGGTAGATAGATGGGAGTGCCTCCCATTGGTCGTGTGTGCCGTCAGGGACGAAGTGAGGTGTCGGAAGCCACCACGAACCTTTGAGTTCCGACCAGAAGAGTCTGCCTTCAGTGCCGTAGAGTTCCATGACGTAGGCATCGGTATCGACCTTCGGGAATCGGTGCTGGATGAGGGTGCCGGTAACGTTTTTGTCAAATTGGAGCGTTGCTGTAACGTATTCGCCCGCGACTGTGCCCATACCAGCCGGTGAGGGCAGCACATCGTCGTGTCCGATGGCGCGTCCACCGGTTGTTGCTTGTGCCACAACGCTTCGACACTTCCCACCGAAACGGAGCATGTTGTTAATAACATGCGTTCCGATGTTCATTAACCCATAGCCAGCGTAATAACCTTTCCCACTGGCGTAAATGTAACGTAAGTCTCCGATTTTTCCTTCGTCCAAGACTTTCGCGATTGCCTGCATCGATGGACTGGTGCGCCGCTGGTGATGCACGGCGACGCGAGCGTTCTTCTCTTTCGCTTTTGCTAATACAGTATCTGCCTCAACGAGATCGATGCAGATCGGTTTCTCTACCTCAATGTTCACGCCGTGTTCAAGGACACGCATGCAGAGTGGGTAGTGTGCCTCTGTTGCTGTCGGGATAGCGACGATGTCGGGTGCTGTCTGCCGGATCATCTCGTCTAAATCGGTGAAGTATGCTGAGACGTTCACGATTTCGCCGAGGTTGTCTAACCGTTCTTGGACGAGGTCGCAGAGTGCTACGATTTCGGTGCGCGGGTGTGCGTGGTACGCTTTTGCTGCCGAGGTGCCGCGACTCCGACACCCTAATATGGCAACGCGATAAGTTTTCATAATTTTCTTAATACGGGAAACCTTCAAGCTCCGTTTCTGTTTGGTTTCTATATTTGCG
This sequence comes from Candidatus Poribacteria bacterium, assembly GCA_047516705.1. GTDB lineage: Bacteria > Poribacteria > WGA-4E > WGA-4E > WGA-3G > WGA-3G. Next base: position 3,211 of record JAKZUG010000655.1, read on the forward strand.
CGGAACGTTGTTTAATCTTAACCTATTTGGGATTGGCTGTCAAGATTTTTATCAGCGATCAGTCATCAGTTATCAGCGATCAGTATATGGATGCTATCTGTTGGTTAAGGATATAGTACGAAGAGTTTCTATAGCAGGTATTGGTTTTGCTCTGTTCAATCTAACTTGTGGGATAAGTGTTCAGTCTTGAGCAGTAGGTTTTAATATCATTTAAGATTTATCGGGATTCATTTTCAGGTTGGTTTTCGGTTTCCACTCACGGATGAGTTCAGTTTCCAATAACACAGTTTCCTCAGCGTCCTCAGTGAATTCTACTGAAAATTGGATGATCGATCTAAACATCCTGAGTTGTGAATGGAGTCCGTCATTCTGTGGATTTGAATAGTGCTGCAGCAGCCGCCTCCGTACACAGGTTGTGGATTCCCCAACGTAGAGACACTCGTTTCGACCTTCGGTGCCGGTCTTCCGCCACAACACATATACGCCGCTCTGTCCAGTGGGCAATTGTAGGATTTCCTCGCGTGTAAAGGGACGTAGGTTACGCTTTAGTTGGTATTGTAAGACGTATGGGGTGACACTGTCGCGCATGGAATAGCGTCCATTGTTGTGACGGCACACGGCGTGTGCCTACTACTTTTAAAACTCAACCTTTATCTGTTCCGGTGCACCCATTGACTGTGAGATATACTGCCACTGGGTCACGAGATTGTTATAGTTTGCTGTACTCTCTGCATCGCCGCGAGCTTCATAGTGGGCATACAGCACACGGGCCAGACGCTTTGCAGATTCATAGTCGCGCATGGCACGTGCAACGGCGGTGCATCCGGAAATACCACCGCTTCTCTCTCTACCGGATAGATGCCATACCATCCGCAGGCACCCCTCCCAGGCTGTCATCTCTTCGCTGTTTTCACTATCAGCGTATTCTTCGGCTCTCAACAGTCGAACCTTGCCACGGTCTCTGAGCAGTACTCTGTCGTGCATCGTGTCAAGGTTCACATCCTTTGCCGTTGCCAACACCAAGGCATCTCCAAAACCGCCCTCCATGTAACCGTGTTGCTGCAACCATGTCAAGCAGAACTGACTCTCCGGGTCCAATTCGCCTGTTTCTTTTTCATGATACGCTGTGATTTCGTTATTGATGTGCATGAGCACCTCGCGTATCGGTACAACCTCACCGCTGATTCGCGTCACTTTGCTATAGCGTGAGTAAACCTCCATCCCGGGTCCGATGGCGGCTTGTGCCAAATCGACAGGTCTGATGTTTGCAATGCGTGTGAGGCGTTCAAGGGCGGGGGGCATCTCCTTTTTCAGTTCTTGTAGAAGTTCAGTACGGGTTATAGCAGAAGCGTTCTCAGGGCGCGGGCGGCAG
>JAKZUG010000656.1:0-6570 GCA_047516705.1 Candidatus Poribacteria bacterium
CTTCACACACCGCCTTTTGTAAGGCATCAATCTCCGGTTCTTTAAACTCAACAATCTGACTGCACCGTAGACAGATCAGGTGCGCATGCTCGCGGAGCGAATGGATGCTCTCGTAGCGGGTGTTCTTCTGCGCGTCAATAAATTCTGTCAACAACCCACTTTTCACCAGCAACGGTAGTGTTCGATAGATCGTCGGTCGCGACACTAAGTACCCGTCTCGACGCATCTGAACCAAAAGGTCTTCCGTTTGGAAATGACCGGGATAGTCGAAGACTTGGCTTAAGACATCCAATCGTTTCTGGGTTAAACGGAGTCCACAACTTTTGAGGTAGTCTTCAAACTGCTTAGCAAACTTAGTTGTGTTAGTGGGTTTTTCAGCGGTTTCCATTTTCCACCCCTTTTAACTGGACGTAAAATTGAGACCCCGGCACGGTGGTGCGAGGTTGTTCTTTACGGCAAACTTATAAAACATCTCAATACCAGCGATTGCAGACGCGTCCAAGTCATATTTGATACGATTTTGCAAGTAATCGAGGCAGAGTGTTTCGGGTAAACCTAACTTCCGCGCTTCAATCTGTGCGATTTCTGGGATTTGCGCGATACCGCGCGCTTTTGACTGCAGCAGTACTCGCGGTAAGTCCGCAAGACATGCTTCCTCTCTTGCAACCCAACAGGCATAGACAAAGGGCAGCCCCGTTAGCTTATACCACGCTTCACCGAGGTCAACACTATATTCTGTTGAGTCAAGGTGTCTGAGTGCAGGGTCTCCAATCAGGAGTACTGCTTCAAAAGGCGGATATTGACGGTTTTGCAGCGCGGTACTTGGAATTACTGTGGGTGCGCAGGTTGTGAACGCCGGCGAAATCTGATACTTTTCAGCAAGTAAGACTTTCAGTAAGGCTACAGAGGTACGAGAACTCGTATCAAGAGCGACGCGTCGAATTTCCTGTATCGGCACACGGCTGAAGAGTTGGATGCTTTGGACGCTTCCGGGCGATGCGATCGCCATATCCGGTAGAATGCGGTAATTGGTGCCTGAAGGATTCGCGCGAAAGTATTCGATAATCGGAATCAACCCGACATCAAGCTCGCCTTCACTCAAAAGCGTTGCAATACGGCTTGGGACATCAACGCTAAGTGCGATATCTGTCTGGATTTCCTTGTTCAATAGCGGATAAATGAGCGGTTTGGTGTTCAAAAACGAGACCGCGCCTATCCTTAAGCGGCTTTTCTGTACCAACGATTCCCCTCTCGAATAATTTCATTGTAAAGCGTGTCGCGCTCCACAGGAACAAAGCCTGCTTCTTCAATGAGGTGTATTAGCGACGAAACAGAAACGGCTTCCGGCGTGTCTGCGCCCGCCATGTGTGTAATCTTTTCCTCGGTCACGGTACCATCAATATCATCAGCACCGAAACGGAGTGCAACTTGAGCAGTTTTCAAGCCGGTCATAATCCAATAGACCTTAATATGGGGGACGTTATCAAGCATGAGTCGTGCGACCGTGATGTTGCGGAGATCTGTTAACCCGGTCGTTGAAGGCAGATAAGCCATACGGGTGTTAGCCGGATGAAAAGCGAGCGGAATAAAGGTTACAAAACCGCCGGATTTATCTTGCTGTTCCCGCAACCGAATCAGATGATCTACCCGATCCTCGTTCGTTTCAAGGTGTCCATAAAGCATTGTTGCGTTTGTGGAAATACCGAGACGATGTGCGATATCGTGAATTTCTAACCATCCGTCCGCGCTGAGTTTTCCCGGGCAAATTTTTTCACGCGTTTCCTCAGCAAAAATTTCAGCACCACCACCGGGTAAGGAATCTAAACCTGCCTCGCGCAACGCCGTTAAAACTTCTTCTATAGACATTTTGAAGATGCGTGAGAAGTGATGAATTTCGACAGCGGTGAAGAATTTGAGGTGTACCTGTGGCATCCGTTCTTTGAGTCCACGGATAATATCGAGGTAATAATCAAACGGCAGTTTAGGGTGCAATCCGCCGACACTGTGAATTTCGGTGCATCCGTGCTCTATAGAATACATCGCCTTGTCCAAAAATTCATCAACACTCATTTCCCACGCGCCTTCGGTTTGCATATTTTTTCGTGCAAATGCACAGAAGTGGCACCGGGCGTGGAGGATACAGACATTTGAATAGTCGATGTGCTGATTAATATTATAATAGGCAACATTTCCATTTACACGTTCACGAACATGGTTAGCGATGAACCCAACCCCGGTAATATCCGGGCTTTCGTAAAGTGCGACCCCTTCCTCAAAAGAGAGCCGCTGTTCTGCCTTGACTTTTTCGTAGATGGCAGACAATTTCGGGTCCGTAAAACGACTATAGTTCTCCATTATTTTTTATCCTGATCTGTTATCAATTTCATGTGAAACTCGCAAGCCAAAACTTGCTATAATAAAGTGAAAAATTACTTGACACTTGCCTCTGACTAAAGGTATTATAGCATAATAACTTTAAAGATGCAAGTCTTTTCGTTGTCAGCAGTCGGAAACCATCAGCAGTCAGCGGTTAGCCGTGCACCGTCCGGGTGGTTTGTAACCGCTCTTACTGGATTTAGGTACCCAAAGAGGAGTAGATATATTTATGCCAAAATTAGGACTTATTCATTACAACTACGCGAGCAGCTCGCTTGATGATTTTCTGAAATTTACGAGCGAAACAGGTTTCGGCTACGTTGAACTTCAGATTAGCGATGTATGGAATTCTGAAACGACTGATCCTGAAAAGAACGCCGAAGCCGTGAGAAAACAGGTTGAAGGTTACGGTTTGCAAGTCTCAGCACTTGCTGCAGGGAACGACTTCGTCGTGCTGGAAGAGGAAACTATCCGTTCCCAAGTTGCCCGGATGGAACGCATCGCAGGACTTGCCAAACGCCTCGGCACCTCAGTACTCCGAACAGAAGGCGGCTCAGCGAAAGACGCTGTCCCCGAAAGCCGATGGGTTGAAGCGATGGCTGGCTGCCTGAAGCGATGCCTTGAATTTGCCGAACGCGACGATGTCTACTTAGCGGTGGACAACCACGGCATCGTTACAAACGATGGTGATTTGCAGGTAGAACTCTTTGAGCAGGTCGGTTCCAAGCATGTCGGTGCGAATATGGATACGATGAATTACCGCTGGGCGGGCCACGATTTAGAGACAGTGGGCAGATACTATGAAATCGTCGCGCCGTATACATTGCACACACACATGAAGGACGGGACAGGTTCACGTGGTAATTACCGCGGTGAGGCACTCGGTGAAGGTGAAATAGATCTCGCGAAGGCGATTCGCTGCTTGAGAGAGGCGGGCTACGACGGGGTCTGGTGCTGTGAGTATGAAGGTAGAGAAAACGACGGCACAGGTCAGAGAAAAAGTTTTGCTTGGATGCAGGCGAACCTATAATTATAGTAGATTTTAGTATTAACCATCGGTGATCGGCGCGCGTACAAACGCGCCTACCAGCAGGCATCTACATATTTTTATATTTCACCATAATAATGAACAAACCACCGCGTATTATCACACTAACAACGGATTTCGGGATAAGTGATACTTACGTTGGAATCATGAAAGGTGTCATCCTCGGCATTAACCCAAACGCGCAGGTGGTCGATCTGACACATGCCATCCCGCCACAGGATATCCACGAGGCTGCTCTCTCAGTTCATTCTGCGCATCGCTATTTTCCAGAAGACACGATTCACGCTATCGTGGTCGATCCGGGTGTCGGGAGCAACCGGCGGGCGGTGGTCTGTCAAACAGATCGCGCGTTTTTCGTCTGTCCCGACAATGGAATATTGACCTATCTGCTACACGAGATTGAGAACGCTGGCGGTCAGTCAATAAATGCGGTAGAAATCCAAAACTCGGCTTACTATCTACCAGAGGTAAGCAACACCTTTCACGGTAGGGATATTTTCGCACCTGTTGCGGCACACTTATCACTTGGTGTGCCGCCTGCGAATATCGGTCCACCGGTGGAAGGTCTTGTAAAATTCCCAATTCCGACCCCTCAAGTCTCTGGGAACATGATCATAGGACAAATTGTCAAAATTGACAGGTTTGGGAATGCGATAACAAATATATCGGAAAGCGTGCTTGCTCGAATTGGGTCTACTTATGAAATTAGGGTCGGAAGTACGCGACTGATGCGGATCAATCGTGCCTACACTGAATCTGGCATCGGTAAACCGCTCGCAATTATCGGAAGCTTTGGGTTGTTAGAAATCGCTATTAATGGTGGGAGTGCCGAAGTTAGTTTGGGATTAAAATGGGGAGATGTCGTTGAAATTCAGAGGTACAATTGACATATTAGCCCCAACAGGTTACAATAAAATCAGGAACAAAAAGGAGGATGGAAAAAAATTGAAACAGATTGCTTTAACAGGACTTAAACCGACAGGTCCCCCGCATATAGGCAACTACCTCGGTATGCTTAAACCGTCGCTGGAACTGGCAGAAAAGTATCAGGCACTCTACTTCATACCGGACTACCATGCCTTGACTACAGTCAGGGACGGAAAGGTGTTGGCTAATCTTACCTATCAAGCAACGGCAACGTGGATAGCATTGGGGTTAGATCCAGATGAGGTAATTATCTACCGCCAATCGGATATTCCAGAGGTGTTTGAGTTGGCGTGGGTATTGTCCTGTTTCACAGCAAAAGGCTTGCTGAACCGCTCGCATGCCTACAAAGCGATAGTTGACGACAACATTGCTGAAGGTCGCGAAGGGGATAAGAATATTAACATCGGGCTCTTTACGTACCCTGTTTTGATGGCGGCAGATATCCTGCTCTTCGGCACAAATGTTGTGCCGGTGGGGCTTGACCAGCAGCAACACCTCGAAATTACGCGCGATGTCGCGCTTACCTTCAATAATACCTATGGCAACGTTTTGACAATCCCGGAAGCGGTAATTCGGAAAGAGGTAATGACTATTCCCGGCATTGACGGCAGAAAGATGAGCAAAAGCTATAACAATGTCATCCCGATCTTCGCACCGCCGAACGAAGTACTCAAACCTGTCAAGCGCATTAAAACCAATTCCATGCGCCCAGAAGAGCCGAAAGATCCGGATGCATGTAACATCTTTGCAATCTATCAGCACCTCGCGGATGCGGATGCCGTTGCTGCGAAGCGGAAACTCTATCTTGAGGGTGGACTGGCGTACGGTGCGATGAAACAGGAGCTGTTTGAGTTGCTGGAGTTCACTTTTTCCGCGAAGCGCGACCGGTATAATACGTTGATGGACAACACCGATGAGTTGGATAAAATACTTGAAAAAGGCGCGGAAAAAGCACGTGCCATCGCAGCACCGATTTTGGCGAAGGTACGTAAAGCAGTTGGTGTAAAGTCATAAATAGTTTGAGCGTATTGTCCAATAAGGATTTCTCATGGAAGAAACGCTGTATTCGTTATCTTCCATACTTCCAATCTGCCAACCGGTCTGAAGAGCAAAACATAAATCTAATATTGAAACTTGCTTAATGTACTAAAGTTTGGACGATTCCAGTCTGTTTCCTGCTAAGTCCTGAAGTATTTTCTATTTTCTGCGCGTTTTTCACGGGTCGTAATTCGGAGAAAAAGAATTTCAGATGCCAACAAACACAGCCCCAGCGGGGCGGAATGTTTATAGAAACGCGGGGCCACTCCCCCTTCTTAGCCCCAGCGGGGCGACATGTGTAACTATTTTTATTGAATTCAATCTATCACACGCAGAGTGAAAAATTGTCCAAACTTTAGTTAATGTAAAGAGGAAGGTTTTTTTTGAGGAAAGATTTAAAAAATGTAATTGGGAGTTGGGTTTCACTTTCAGTTCAACCCAACCTACATCTATTGGTCATCTCGTAAAATGGGCATCTTTGGCGGCGGTAATACATCCACCCAATGTCCATCATTTCTATCATCTTCAACAAAACCTACTTTCGACCACCATGAGTTCGCGCCTGTTCTATGATGCCCCCGGTCAAAGTTAATCCCGATATCAATCGGTTCAGTGGTCTCAGGGTAATTCAGCATCTCCCAAGGGATTTCCATCTCGACGATCCAGCCATCATCAACGATGCTTGCAGCGGCTTTCCACATTCCCGATATATCAGCCCAGTCTGCAACTGGTGGCGGATGACTCACAAATTTGCTACCAAGAGGGTTCGCCATAAAAAAGGTGCGGTCTGTGAATTGATGTGTGTGAAAAGGATCGATCGTAAAGGATATCCAATCTTCACCCCAAGGTCGGATCTGGTCCTCAACCTGTCGTCCCACGATTCCATCGGGTTCGCTATCGAAAAAATACCCTGCGAAATAAATAGCTTCATCCGTATAAACTAACATGATGGTAGATTGGTCTATAGCAGGGGCACCACCAGCATTTCTGTCGGTGAAATCTGTTCCTTGCGGTGCATTTTGCCAAGCGATATCGTTGAGCTTACCGTCAATTACTGGCGGCAGGTCTACCTTTACCGCCGGGAGTTGTTTCGCGCTTGGCTGAGCCATAGCACGGGCTGCATCACCAATAGCGTCGAAGATATCCCCGACTTCTTTTGGGTTTTTCAGTTTCATAAGTTC
>JAKZUG010000657.1:0-2745 GCA_047516705.1 Candidatus Poribacteria bacterium
CGGTGATACCGCCACGTGCCAACCGTCGTGATTCACGCACTTATGATGTGCATCTGTATAAAGAGAGACATTTAGTCGAATGTTTCATTAACAAAATCAAGCAGTATCGACGTATTTCCTCTCGGTTTGATAAGTTAGCGGTTCGATATATGGGATTTCTGAGTTTTGTTGCCGCTATTATCTGCTTACGATGAAATGTCAACAGAACCTAGTCAACGGTGATTTACCTCCAGCGATAGTAGGAGTAGCGTAACCCTACCTCTACCGGTGTTTTTTTCGCGATGCCAACGCAAAAATAATAATAATATACATGGCGAGAGATGGAGGACAATTTGTTTTCTCAAGCGTTGTCTGACCCTTACCCATGGTGGGATAATTCTGGACGAAGCTGGTAAAGAGAAGAAGGAGGATTCTTTTTGAGCCACTCCTTGATGCGTTTGACTTCGGTTTTGACTTCGGGATGGTTTCTTGGAATCTGTTGGCATAATTCGGCTTCAAGTTGCTCGGCAATCTCTATCCCCTGCGTGAGTTCCTCTATGGTGTGTTGATTGAAGGAGAGCGCGATGTACATCCGCTCGTACTCTTGATCGACATATTCAGCGCGTTGCTCAGCAGACAGGGAGGGGGCGTCCCAAAAATCGTCGGAGCGCGGTGGGAGATCAGCTAACCTCAGTCCGGCTGCAATCTTTTCTTCTATTCGGATGTGTTTCTCGTTCCGTTCTTTGATTTCCTCTGACACAGGTTTCTCGCGTATGTAGGGTTCAGGGAGGATCCGGGTCGCTTGTTGCAGTGCTAAATCCCAGATCCACGCTTTTCGCAGATGCTTGCGGGCTTCGCTTTCCGATAGAAGCGGGACTGTCTCGCCGGTACGGGTTTTCTTCTCTCTTTGTCGTGCTGTGAAACCGGTTTTGATGTCTACGAGCGCATTGAGAGAAGATTCCAAAACATGGCTGCAAAACCACCAGCACTGCCACATCCCCAATTCGTCCGACTTATCGTCATGCCTGTCGTTGGGATTGTTGTCGTTGAGGGTCAGAGTGTCACTGTCTAGAGCGCAGTAACGCACGTCACTAGAATCAACTCTTTTGGTCGTCGCATTGTTTTTCTCCTGTAGTATGCCGATCAGCTCCATCATCCAAAGCCGTGTTTCTTTGTAGGCTAAGGCAAGCTGACAAAATTCTTGGATGTTGGGGTTCTGTTCAATCTCTGCCAAGCGTTCAGAGATGAACTTTTGGAAAGCAGATCCAATATCTAGGTCTTTTGATATGAACGCCTCGATTTCTGCTTGTCGGCGGGCAGCTACCTGTTGTGCCGCGCGCCGTGTATTCTCTGCATCAAACGCTTGGGCTCGCTTTTGCCACTGAAATTGACTTGACCATCGACCGATGGTCTTGAGATTCCGCTTTTTGCCGTTGATCTCCACTTTGGTTAATTTTCGCAGTGAGCGGTCAGACGCACTACTATCACGATAAACTTCAAAGTATTGAAAAGCTAACGCCGTTTCTCCGGGCATCCTTTCATTAAATTTCATTGTTTCACCTCCTGCGAAAGTATACTATTTTTGTGGCTGTTAATGCCACCGGACCACTGAAGCAAAAAAATTGCAAGTCTGTTTCCCACTGACAGTGTAGAGTTGTCTCGCAGAAATGTGAGGATTTGAGTCAATTCCTGCGTTTTGATTTCATAGAAAATCATCCGGCACATTATTGCCTGTTGCGACACGCAATGAGAGGTTCGCCCCAATGCAGCAGTCGGAATTCAAAGCAACTTGGTTAACGGAATTTACATCTGCTCACACCAAATTGCACTACTACAAACTTTTTCTCCTTTTGCTATAAGAAAAACGGTAGAAATTGTAGCCAAAGGTGGTTCATCTCACATGATAGTGGGGAATGGGGATCTCGATTCCCTACTATCATGTGACCTCTCCCTCTACGGTTATTTTTTTTTCATAATAAAAAGTGTAACAATTTTGCCCAGTGACCTCTCCCCTACGGCTATTTTTTCCGATTACTGCGCAACCATCATTTTCCTCTGCCCATTTTTCCCTGAAGGGTTACTACCCTTAATGTCCATAGTTTCAGTCCTTTCTGAAGCCCCTAATAATCCAATAGACCACCAAGAACACACCATGCCCGAAGCCAAAGGTAACAATGAAAGCTCCAAGCAGATCTCTCACGGCGCGCCCCCGTGCCATCCACTTCCTTAGGGGAAATGCCTTTAATGCTGCTTGATATCCTTTCTCGTATTCGATTGCATTTTTGACCACTGCATTAAGCTCTTTATCCGTGAAAGACTTCGCTTCTGCCATTGACCGAACATCATTCAAAATCCTTATCCTTGTCTCCATTTGATGGGGATCTTCACCTGTTAGCTCTGCCAGGAACTTATCCGCGGTGCTACTCGTCTCAGGCAATTGTGTCCTGCTTTTGTCATTTACAAACCATTCACGCCACCGCTTCTGGACCCGTTGTTTTATTTTGTACTCGTTGGAATTGTAGAAGTAGTCGTAAGATTTGACATGCCGATAAGAATTATTATCTAAGTATACCCTATACCCTCCGAGCAACCAATTAAAGCCGACAACGGCAAAAGTCAGTAAGCATGAAAACACCAGCCACAAGCGATTAAAGCCTCTGTGATAGTTGTTTAGCCATCGAATTGCCATCGTTATCAATACTCCTTTCCATACTTGAACCGGACAACCGTATCTTGTTCTGCTAACGCTGCCTTGGTGTAAGGCAC
>JAKZUG010000658.1:0-8135 GCA_047516705.1 Candidatus Poribacteria bacterium
CAAAAACGCCACACTTTCGGTTAACCCTGGAGAGGTGGTTACGATTTTCGGTCCCAACGGTGCCGGTAAAACGACGCTTATCAAGATTCTCGCAACTCTCCTGAAGCCGACATCCGGGGAACTTGAGATTGAAGGCACGGACGCAATTGCGGATTACTCAGACGTGCGAAGCATGCTGGGGGTTGTCATCCATGAGATGCTTGCTTACCCGGCGTTGAGTGCCTATGAGAATCTCAAGTTTTTTGGACAGATGTACGGCGTTAATCAGTTAGAACACCGCTGTATGACGCTCCTTGCCGAAGTCGGTTTGCAGCGCTTTACCCATGAACCTCTGCACATCTTCTCACGTGGCATGACACAACGTTTTATGATTGCCAGAGCCCTCCTTCACTCCCCTTCAGTATTATTACTCGATGAACCCTTCTCTGGATTAGATGCTGCTGCCAAGCAGTTTGTCTTAGACCGCATTGCACAAGAACAACAAAACGGCAAAGGTATTGTGATTACGACACATAATACGGAGTTGGGCTATCTCGTGGGTACACGGTTTTTCTTTATGATAAATGGGGAATTGGAGGAGATTGCGCAGAAAGATGAGATTGCGGCAGAGAGGTTACTCCGTATGTATGAGGAGAGATTGATCGGTGCTGCTCCGAAGCGGTTATAGACGTTATCTTCTGAATTGAGGCAAACATGAAGGCACTTCGTCAAATTGGTGCGTTGATTCGCAAGGATCTTGGACTTCAATTCCGTTCAAAGGAGACGCTGGTATTAATCTTCGTTTTCAGCGTGCTGGTTGTCCTCATTTTCGCTTTTGCGTTTGGCCCAATTTTCCCTGAAAAGGTAGAACGTGGCAAATTAGCCGCGAGTGTTCTCTGGGCAGCGTTCGTTTTTGCAGGGATTATTACCTTAAATCGTTCATTTGCAGTAGAACGTTCCCACGGTGCTTTGCACGGCATTCGGCTTACCGGTGTTGATGCGAGTAACCTCTACCTTTCCAAAGTTGTCAGCAACGTCATTTTTCTATTTCTATTGGAAATTGTTATTACTCCCATCGCACTTCAATTCTTAGATTTGCTTGATGTGGTGACGGTCGGTATATTACTGAAACTTCTTGGTGTACTGAGTATCGGTACGCTCGGATTTTGCGCTGTTGGCGTGCTGTTAGCTGGCATGTCCACAAGTACCAGCGGCGGCGAAAGCCTACTCTCTGTTATTCTACTTCCCCTTGTTACTCCAATTATTATGGGTGGTGCAAAATGCACCGTTTCGCTTTTGGTGACCGGTGGATTGAATAATGAATTTTGGCTAAATTTGCTCATCGGGTATAGTTTAGTCTTTTTAGCATCGGCGTACCTACTTTCGGATGCTGTTATTGAGGAATAGTGTTGATTTGAAAATCCGAGTGTCCGTTTGGCAAATGTGCCTGCCGGAAGCAGTCGGAATCATAAAACTTCAGAAGGAGAAGTACTTTGTCAGAAATTATCCATATTCATGCACGCGAGATATTAGACTCGCGTGGTAACCCGACAGTCGAGGTTGACGTTAATTTAGCATCAGGTGCCTTCGGACGCGCCGCTGTCCCCTCTGGTGCATCTACAGGTGAGCACGAAGCGGTTGAACTACGTGATAAGGATGCCAACCGTTATTTGGGAAAAGGTGTTCAGAAAGCCGTTGAAAACGTCAACACTGTGATTGCTGCAGCCCTCGCCGGTGAAGATGTCTTTGCTCAGAACAAGATTGACACCGCTATGTGTGAACTTGACGGGACAGAGAACAAGAGTCGTCTCGGCGCGAACGCTATTTTGGGGGTCTCTTTAGCTGTCGCGAAAGCGGCTGCAGATGAGTTGGCACTCCCGCTTTATCGCTACATTGGCGGCGCAAATGCGAAAGAACTCCCGTTACCGATGATGAATATCCTGAACGGTGGGTCTCATGCCGACAACAACGTTGATATTCAAGAGTTTATGGTGATGCCAGCCGGAGCTAAGAGTTTTGCCGAGGCACTCCGCATGGGTGCCGAAATCTTTCACAAACTCAAGGCTGTCTTGCAGGCACGGAATTGCAACACCGCTGTCGGCGACGAAGGTGGGTTCGCACCGGATCTTGGTTCTAATGAGGAAGCGATTGCTGTAATCATTGAAGCAATTGAGCGCGCCGGATATACCCCCGGCGATGATATTCTTTTAGCATTGGATGCTGCCTCGAGTGAATTTTACAATCGGGATACTGGCACCTACGAATTAAAAGCAGAGGCACAGCCGACCAAATCGCCTGAAGAGATGGTTGCTTTTTACACGGGACTCTGTGAGAAATACCCAATCATCTCTATTGAAGATGGCATGGACGAAAACGATTGGGAAGGTTGGAAGCATTTGACCGAAGCGATCGGTGATAAGGTTCAACTCGTCGGCGACGACCTTTTTGTAACTAATACCACTCGTTTGGAGCGCGGTATTGAAGAACAGATTGGCAATTCTATCCTGATCAAAGTCAATCAGATTGGTACCTTGACAGAGACGCTTGATGCAATTGAACTCGCACGACGTTTCAACTACACGGCTGTTGTTTCACACCGATCAGGGGAAACAGAGGATACGACTATTTCTGATCTGGTTGTTGCGACGAACTCGGGACAGATAAAGACGGGGTCGCTCTCCCGTACCGATCGGGTCTGTAAATATAACCAACTCCTCCGCATTGAGGAAGAACTTGGAGATAGTGCTATTTTTGCTGGGGAGAAAGTTTTCTATAATTTGGCAGCTCTCCGTTAAGTGCTTGCATCCATATAGGGGCAGCTTCTGTGCTGTCCCAAATTACGCTTTTCAGAGGACACTCTATGCGCGTTTTTCGTCCTATCCTATTCCTGATTGCACTCGGTTTACTCGTGGTCAGTGTCCAGCAATTTATGAACGGGTATAACGACTGGCAACAAGCGCAGATCGCTGAGGAAGCCTATCGCGCTGAGATAAGAGAATTAGAGGTTGAGCGCGATCGGTTGAAGCAGCGTGTCGAGATGCTGAAGAATGACGAACTAACAAAGGAGCGGCTCGCCAGAAAACGACTCGGCTACATTAGGGCTGGTGAACTCAAGTTCAAAGTTGTAAAACCTGATACTGTTAAGTGATTTGTAACTGCCCTTAAATTTACTTGCTTTTTTTCTGTGCGCTGCTATAATAGCGTAGAATTTCGCGTAGCAGGCAACGACATCTGTTATGTCGATGATACCGACCTACTACTCAACGTTCAAAGTAAGGGAGGAGAAATAGAATGTTCAAAAGAAGGAAAATAGCAATGATTCCGACAATTAGTTCCGGGGTTACAGGACCGCTCGGCGTGTTACACCTTCCCCGATTCTGGTCGAAAGTGCTAATGGATTCTAAAGGTCAGCTGCATGAGGATTATCCCGCATGTGGCGCGGGCTTTGATCAGATGGTGTTAGATGGACTCGGACTGGACAAGGATACTACGCTGGCATATATCAGCGACAATTCACCCACTTATCCACAGTTTGAAGCGTGGGTTCTGGAACAAAGCGGTGGAAGCCTTGACCAAGCGGCAGTTGATGAACTGAACGCTGCAATCGCAGGCTATAATCACGATGACGATACCCGCGGGAGCATCCTCGGTGCAAGCCGCATTAACGACGACGGCTCTATTTTAGACGCTGTCAATCTCAACAACCTTGATGACTGGTATGAACTTCACGCCAGTTTAGGTTAGACTTTTATAGTAAAGCCCAAAAATATGTGAACAGAGTAGGATTTGGTACTTCTTCACTCGCTGGCGAGGTTTCCCAACCTCGCCAACTCAGGTGTAAAGGTAATTATAGGCTTTACTATAAAAATCTTCATGTAGGCGCGGCAGCGCGCCTACATGGGACTCATCTATTTTCCTTCCTAACTATCCACCTGCTTCTGTTGTCAGTTCAATTGCCTTCCCCGTTGCAGATGATTCAAGCCCCGCAAGTAGGATTTCGGTCACATGCCGCGCCGTATACACATTGGAGAGTGGCGGTTGCGTGCCTTCACGGATATGCTCTGCGAAATGTGCGTGCATCCCACTCGGTGCAGCATCCGAACAGTCAATCGCTTTCACATCAACGGGGGCATGTTCACGCGTATAAGAGGTAGGTGTCGATTGGCTGAGCGTTGCACCATCTTTACCGGGCATCGTGAACTTACCGGCTGTGCCGTGTACACTTGCTTCACCTGTGCGCGCGGGGTCACACCAACTCGTTTCCGCAGTGACAATTCCGCCCGACTGCATCTCAAGCACGAGCGTAGCGACATCCTCTAATTCGGTCGGTTTGTCGAAAGTAGAAACAAAGCCGGTCACCCGTTTGAAGGTGCCAAGCATCGCGACGAGACCGGAAACAGCATAAACGCCCATGTCGAAAAGTGCACCGACGCTTGCCTGTTTCGCATCGAAAAACCACAAATCGTCCCCCGTCTCACCGAAGATATCGCGAATCTCTGCGTAGTAGATTTCAGGTCCGCCGTGGCTACTCCGCATTCTCGCCCCGGATACGCGTCCAATTGCGTTCTCGGCGATTAATTGGCGAATTTTATAGATAGCGGCGTTGAAATGTGGGAGACACATAACTGTCTTACCACTGGCTTCAGCTGCTGCCACAAATTGATTCGCTTCATCCATCTCGCCGCAGAGCGGTTTTTGCATGAGCACATGCTTACCTGCTTCCAACGCTTTGACACCCCACGAGACGTGCAAGGGATGCGGCGTGCCAACAAGAATAGCATCAAGCGTCCCATCAGCGATGATTGCATCGTAATCCTGTGTCCAACGGGGTATGTCGAATTCTTGACATTGATGTTTGAGTCGATGTTCGCGTCTACCGCCGATGACACTAACTTCAAAATCGGTGCCTTGTGCGAGATCGGGGAGGTGCATTCGGCAGACGATACCGCCTGCCCCGATAACGCCAAGTTTTAGTTTTTGCATAACATTTCCTTTGTAGCCGGATGGCCTAAACGGCTTTGAGCACAACGTTGCGATAGGCAACAGGTCCGTGATCACCTTGCAACAACAATGGACCGATGGCGGCTTCATTTTCGACCATCGCACCGCGCGTGCAACCCACTACCTCAACATCTTCATGGATTACCTGTCCATTCCACACGATTTTGACGAAGGTCGCATTGGCAGTCTTATTACCATCGGGATCAAATTTTGGTGCGCGGAAGGTGATGTCGTAGGTTTGCCACTCCCCTGGCGGTTTACTTGCATTCACACGTGGTGGTACGCCGTCTACTGGCTTATTGTCGATCCAACGACAATATACACCGCCACAGGTGCCATAATTAAGTTCTGTCGCACCCCAACTGTCCAATATTTGGATTTCGTACCTGCCCATGAGGTAAACACCGGAGTTAGAGCCTTGTGAAACCATAAACTCCACGTGGAGTTCACAATCGCCGTATTCTGCTTCAGTGTAGATGTCGGTGGTTCGGCCTGTGGCACCGTTGTAAAAAATTCCTTCACCGGTTGTCGTTGCGAGGAGTCTCGCATCGTCTGGGTTGAGGGCAATGCTGCCGGCGGCATCCCATTCATGCTGTGGTGCGCCGCCTCGTGCGAGCCAACCGTCCATGTTTTTACCATTGAAAAGATTAATTCCGTTTTCGGATTGAGACATAAGAATCCCTCCCATTTTTCCCACGAGTTTGGCGAAGCATTAAAGGCGCAATTAGCAGGTTTAGCGCATTTAAAAAGTTTGACATATTTCGCCAAATCAGGTATTATATTTAACTATCAGAGGCTATTTAGTAAGCGACATAGCCCAACGACTTAAAAAAGAAATTGTACAAGGACAATAAAAATTCATGAAACAGGTTTTATTATTTTTAGGGTTATCCCTACTGATGGGAACGATTGCACTTTTCGCGCTCTCTGGCTACGATAAGGTCGGGACACTCTACGCAGCACCTATAGAGAATGATACATCTAACACAAAAACGCCGTTTACTGAAGGCTGCAATAAGTGTCACGGAAGCGAGCCCGCCTACCAAGAATGGCAGCACGCGGGACACTCACACGCCCTTGTGAACCTGATTGAGGGCCCCTATGAGTTACGTACTTCTTGTCTGAGTTGCCATTCCGCTGGCTACGAAACCTTTAATGATCGGGTCTATCCAGGGCATACTTATGACATAGAGACTGCAGTAAATGCTGTTGCCTGTTCTTCTTGCCATTCCCACACGAGCAAATTGGAGCACTTATTGGTGCAACCCGCGAAAAAATTATGTGTCAGCTGCCATAAAATGGACTGTGGTTGTGCAGGTGCTGGCATCGTTCACCAATCCCAATCGGAGATGTTTCTGGGGCGCGAGGGTGCTGGCGTGAAACGGATGCCGTCGCCGCATGTACGTGTAATGAAGAAGCGGTGTGTACAATGCCACATGGCGAAAGATGACCCTGAAGTTGTTGCCAAACACGGGGGACATACATTTGTCGCCGAGCTGTCAGTATGCAGTACTGCGGGCTGTCACGATAGTGCGGATAACAGCATGGAGACGAAGTTACCGCAATACCGTGCTGAGATAGAGGCGAAGATGCAAGCCGTCAAAGCGATGCTTGACGCTGCGCCTGATAAAACCTCACAGGACTATCTGGACGCAAAACTGAACTACGACATGGTTACAGGCGATAGCGGGTATGGACTTCACAATATGCCGTATGCGAATGCGCTTCTTGATTACAGCCTTTCGCGCAAGAGCAAGCTTGAATAGTAAGCGTTGTACATCCTCACTGTACGCGTTTGTGAGTTGTTACGCATCCGAATTGAGTGTGGCGCGCAGCGGTACATCTTGGTCCTTCGGTAGATAGTAGCTGAGCGGATCACTGACAACCCCGATTAATTGCTTCTGAATCGGGTTGCATTTGTCAACAAGTTCATCAGGCATCGTGATATAATCCATCGGTTTGACCCAACGGTAGGCGTATCCCATAAAGATGGTTTTGCGCGGCATACCCGACCAATTATGTCCGATGCCGTGCCATGTGCGTTGTTCAAAGAGAAATGCATCTCCGGCATTGACATTCATAGAAATAGCACCGCGTGCCCACCCGGTGTCTGGGTCCGTTGGCGGTCTGCCTGCCAATCGGTTGCTTCCGGGTACGAGTACTGTCGCGCCAGAGGCAGGATCGGATTGGTCGCTGATAGCGTACGCTATTTTCAGCATGATACGCGGATGAGGTTCCTGCATTTCTTGATATGAGGTGCCTCCGTCCCGGTGCAAGCCGATACGGTTCTTTACCTCGTCAGCCGGTTCTTCTTTAGAAGGCAGCGCAATCAGATGTGATGTAATCATCTGAACGTTCCAATTCAGTACGCCGTACGCGAGTGGCACGGTTTGCTGCCAATCAAGAAGTTGAAGGAATGCCTCGTGGTGCGTGATGCAGTTACGGAGGTTCAACTTACCGCCTGCTTCAAGACGACCTGCGGCTTCCTCTTTGGCATAAACCTCGTCAACAGCGGCATCAATTTCCGCTACTACATCGGCGGGCAAGGCATTCTGAATCAACAGATACCCATTGTTTTCGACAAATTCCTTGTGCTGTGGAGTAAAGATTGTTGCTTCGGCAACATCAGTTGTAGTATCCATTATGGGTTATCCTTTAGTAATACAGTAAAGTAGTCTCGATCTGTGGATCGGGATTCTAATCATGCTATACATTATAAGAGATATACCGAAAAAAATCAAAGTAATTTTATTTCCATAGCATGTGACGTTTGACTTTCAAAACATCCGTAAGATTATATCAGTTTAACTTCGTTCAAGCATGTAGACGTGTGATAGAGAGGAAGCACCGCACAATTTGAAAAGCGAATTGACTTCAGAACCTTATAGATTCAGAGCACCTCCCGAACAAAATAGTCGAAACATTAAGTTTGGCGCATCATGGCGAGCGATTCTACTTGGCACTCTCCTTATCATCCCGAACATGTACTGGATTTTGGACTCTGTTGGGCAAGGGTTTCCGACGACTATTTCTCTCTACTTTAACGTCATTTTTTGTGTCTTTGTCATCACGGGTGTTAACCTCGTCTTGGTACGGGTAACACCAAGGATCGCTATGCAACAAGGCGAATTGCTGATAATTTACGTTATGTTGTC
>JAKZUG010000659.1:0-3722 GCA_047516705.1 Candidatus Poribacteria bacterium
GGAGCATCATGTTTCTCAGCGATGAAGTCGCGTGCACGTTCTTCTGCACCTGCGCGCACGGTGCCTTGAGATAAAAGTCGCTGATAGCCTGTCTCTTTCAGATCTCGCACGACATGCTGGAACCCCGCCAAGGCGGTGGTGTACCCCGCTTGATTCAATGTGTACGGTATGAGATGTTCCGGTACTGGTAAACTCCAACCGCGGTTTGCCAACCCACCCATACCGCAGCTATGTGCCCACTGTCCGGTGAGGAGTGCGGCGCGCGATGGCGAACAGGTCGGGTTTGCACAGAACGCATTCCGAAACAGGACACCCTCTTCCGCAAGTTTTTGTATGTTCGGTGTCGGAATTGCGTGTCCGTAGGGTTGCACATACCGACCTGTATCGTGTGAGTGAATATAGATTATATTTGGTTTGTCCATATTGTGATCCCTAATAAAAGTAGGCGCGCTTTCAGAGCGCGCCATGTCTGATAAATTCTGTTGGTTACGGTTTTCTTGTTAGATACTCGTCGAACAACTATCTGCAAGTCCGATCGGTATTAGAAAACTATTCCGGTTGGTGGGGTGCCCGTGCGGTATCTTCCTCGGACCGAAGCCAATGTTCACCGAGCGCGACTTCACTTAGTAAAGCAATTTCAGGAACTTGAAGTTCTTCGCTGAAAATTGTCACAAATGTCCATCTGGGTTTTGCCAACTGAGTCTGTTCACGTAATTTCACATCGCTTTGGGTTTCGATAGTCTTTAACATGGTTCACCTCATCTTCAGTGCATGCAAAGCGTGCCAAACAAGTAATGATGTATACGGTGGACAAGGACAACTAACATTATCCAACGGATAGGTTGAGTATACAAAATAACTTTAGGTATGTCAATCATTTTTTTATGACTCATAGGGCTATTTAGTTTTGGGCTTTTTAGCCATTTTTCTGGGAAGATCGCGAGCACAGCTCGCTCCTACAGGGCTATGTTGCGATTTGGAGATCCCTCCTACAAAAGAACTAAATGACCCTACTGTCTTTACACTTCTATTTGTCTTTGGACTTAGTACAGTGCTAATGGGAGATGAATCAGAAACCTCCAGATATTTTCCGGTATAACCGATCAAATTCCGCCTGTTGAGGATGGAGTAACCACTAACGCCGCGGTATAGGTGGGTTCACCTTGTAAATCTCCGTCAGTAGGTTCATGGCGTGCAACGATTCTTCCTTGTTATACTGCGGACATTGGTGTAATCCTGCGGCAAGACATCGGTGAATCGCTTCGGCTTGGTACAGGAAACCGTGCTGGTTTGGCGAGGCGTTTCGTATACTCACCGTTCTCGGCAGTGGATACTCGAAGGCGTGTAACGGGGCAGGCGCGTTTCCTGTTCTATACTGAGAAGGCACACCGTCCGGTGGCGGGATTCGGATAGAGAGACGCGTCGGACAGTGCGCCGGACGTTCAAGCGTGATGCGTCCTTTCGTACCGACGAGTTCTGTCACCTCTGGTAACTCGGAATTGCGGGGTGGAAATGTTAGCACCGCACACTTATCTTCACCGTATTCCACAATCGCACCGCGCGCATGTCTACCCGTCGCGACAATCGCTGTCGGTACTGCATCCGCGCCAAAGCCGAGTGGGACAGCCTGGATCGCATAGATCGGATCGAAAAAATCCGACTGTATGAGGACGACTTCACCGATAGTGCCAGCCTCAATCTCGGTTCGAGCGTGTTCCACCGCGGGGAAGAAGCGGGTCCAGACCCCATCCTGCAGCATCACGCCTTTCTCTTCAGCGGCGGCATACATCTCTTGCGCATCGGAGAGATTCTCCGTGAACGGTTTTTCACACAAAACGTGTTTGCCAGCTGCAATCGCGAGAAGGGTATGTTCCTTGTGCAGCCGGTTGATCGTGCCAATGTATACGATGTCTACATCGTCGGCTGCCACCATTTCCCTGTAATCGCCGTAGGCGGTAGTAACCCGGTATTGTTTTGCAAATTCTTTTGCCCGGTCTATTTCGCGGGCTGCGACAGCGGTTACAGTTGCCCCTTCGCAGGCATGCAGAGCCTCTACCCACATTCCTGAGATTCTACCAGCACCGAGAATGCCCCATCGTAAAGGGAACGCTACATCACTTGCCTTTGTGAGACCGAGACGAATGTCTAACGGTATTGAGAGTGGTAGGTTATTTGTCCCAGAATTCATAACAATTCCCTTTCATTAAAGCAGGACAGATTAATTTGGTATCATTTCCTATTTCCATGCGTCCAGGACAACTTTCCCACAGTTATGCGTACACTGCAATGCCCATGCTTCCTGAATCTGGCTCATAGGGAAGGTGTGCGTGATGAATGTATCCAGTTGATCCTTCACTTGTGTAATCATCCGCATCATAGCAGGTGTGTCTACGAGATTGTAATGCCGCGTGCCGTGTAATGTCAAACCTTTATTGATAATTTCACCACCCTGAATTGCCACTTCACCAATTCCACCAATCAATGAGATATGTCCTTTCGGGCGTGCTGCCTCAATTAATAATCGGACTGCTGCGGAAGCGGCTGAACATTCGATCCCTTTGTCAACGCCTCTGCCACCGGTCAAATCCCGAATCTGATTGACGGCATCCTCATCTTGTGGATTGACAATTTCGGCTGCACCGAGTTTTTTCGCGAGGGCTGCGCGATACGGGTGGCTTTCAACAGCAATGACGTGTGCACCTCTATACACAGCATTAATCACACCGCCAAGCCCAATAGGTCCCATCCCTGTGATTAGGACGGTATCAAACGCGTTGACATTCATCAACCGCATAGCATTAAACGTTGATCCAAGCCCACAGCATGCCATTCCAGCGTGATGATAGGAGAGATCCTCTGGAATAGGCACCAGTTGCCAGTCCTGTTTAAGGATGTATTGCGCATAAGTTGCTGTCACACCCGTCTGTTCGGGAACGTTTGGGGCCTTATGATCGTTCTGGCAGTGGGCATATTCACCCGCTAAGCAGAGGTAACACTTTCCACAAGGGTAGTGTGGCATCACGACAACGCTGTCGCCTACTTTGACAGTGCCCTCTTGTGCGATTTCTACCACTTCACCAGCGGCTTCGTGTCCGAAATTGTCGCTCTTATTTTCATTTTTGAAGCCTTTGTATTCTGTACACATAGGTGCTGAATGAATTTTGACGACGACGAACTCACCTTTAGCAACCGGGTCTGGTTTGTCAATTAATCCCGCGCTTTCGGTACCGAATTTTGCAACGACTTTCATAAGGATCTCCGCTTTTTGAAATTACGACTCAGATTAGATACTATCAGAATGGGCCTCCGTGTTTATGGAAGCCATTGGCGACGGCTAACACGACCAAAGCAATCATCGCTAACCCGAAGAGCCCAATAGCAAGGTAAAGATCAAGGTTCCCTTGGAAGGCAAAGCTTTTTTCCAAACGTTCATTTCCCGATTGCCGAACCTTTTTCGTTAGTACCTGCTTATCGTGAGTTGTCAGTTTCTGCGCGCCCGGAGACGCGAGTGCTGACCGTTGGTCGAGAAACCTTTGAATCCGCCATGATCGCCACTTCCGCAACAAGAATCGGCACAGGATAATAGTGCCAGTGGTCGCGAACAGAACCATTGCTCCGATACACTAGTGCTATGTCAATCGTTAGTTGAAGGATAGAGTCGTTTGAGTTTGATACGTGCATCGTTTGTCGTAAACTGCCATTTTACAGTGGCACATTGCTCA
>JAKZUG010000660.1:0-5133 GCA_047516705.1 Candidatus Poribacteria bacterium
TGACTATTTCGCCTACCCAGAAGGTGGACATGCGTGGGCAAAAATATTTATGGTTCCCATTGTCATAACGGTCCTTGCCGCGATCGCCTTTATCATGTTGTTCAACGAACAGAAATATCAGACGGATGTGGAGGCAGTGGAACAAAGTAATGCTGGCACGTGATAGACCCAAGCCTAAAGACTTGGGCTTCTGCATCGTGAGACAGAAGCGTTTGTGGTATCAACAAGGGTTGCTACCCCAACCCCGCACAAAAATGTGCCTAAGTATTTTGATGAGCGTCTCTAAACGAGAAAAATGGAATGTGCAATTACGCAGCTTTTCCTACACTCAAAGTATTTCTCCAGCATCTGTCTGGTGTCAAAGACTTCTACCGCTTGTGTTGAACTTTACGTGAGTTCACTCGGTATGTAGCCCCCAGGAGGCATGCTCACAACCTCACACGCAACATGTGCGTGATCGAGTCACTAAAGGAGATTATACAACATTTTAGACCGAATGTCAAACCTTTTTTCGGACGTTTGGTCCTTTCCAAGAGGGCGGTGTCTACATCCCAAACCTAAAGGATTGGGTTTTGACACCGAAATTTGATCAAGGAGGAATTATGTCAACTCAGAAAACACTCACCTTTCACCCTACTGGTGGCGATTTAATGATCTCAACAATTCGGAATTGGCGTATTACTGTCTCCGATGACGCTACCGCTTCTGAGCGATACGCCGCAGAAGAGTTCCAAAACTCGTTCAACCAAGCAACACAGTTGACGTTACCGCTCGTTACCACGCAGCATAACGCCAACTCTGATAGTGGACGGATCGTTATCGGTGCATTAGCCACGTTGGGTGATGAAGATATCCAAATCACCGTTAAAAGTGGACAAGTCCAGATCCGAGGAGGTGTCCCGCGTGGTGTTCTCTATGCTGTTTATCAGTTCCTTGAGGAACTCATCGGCATCCGCTTTTTAACCGCCGATCATACCCACATTCCCGATGCATCTGCGTTGCAAATACCGTGTGGAAGTTACACGTACTCCCCACCTTTCTCGTTCCGTTGGAGTTATTATCGCGAGAACTCAGAGAACCCAATATTCGCGGCGAAACGGAAAGTCAACACCGTCACAGATGCAGAAAACCTCGGTGGGAAAACCCAGCAGCAGCTGATCAACCACTCATTCCACGCGTTAGTCCCTTACGGCACATACGGTGAGGGTCATCCAGAATATTACGCACTCGTAGACGGAAAACGGGATACGAATACCCACGGTGGCGGACCGCAGCTATGCGTGACGAATCCTGAGGTTATTGAAATCGCTGCGGCATCCGCAATTCAGCAACTCACGGAGCGTCCAGAAGCCACCAATATCAGTGTGAGTCAAGCGGATACGGCGGCATACTGTCGGTGTGAAGTCTGCGAGACGCTCAACGAGGCGGAAGGCACACCGATGGGGTCGCAGTTGACACTCGTCAATGCTGTCGCTGAACGCATTGAGAAAGTACACCCACATGTCAAAGTCGGGACACTGGCGTATTGGTATACCCGCAAACCACCGAAGACGATAAAGCCGCGGCACAACGTGCAGATTCAACTCTGTAGCATTGAGTGTTGCACCCTCCATGCCATTGATAATCCAGACTGTGAGCAGAATCAAGCCTTTTGCCAAGATACCAACGAGTGGGGGAAAATCTGCGACGACATCTGGATTTGGAACTATAACACCAATTTTCGTTCTTATGATTTACCCTTCCCGAATCTACGGAGTATCGAACCCAATGTGCGTTATTTCCTGCGCAACAATGCCAAAGGTGTTTTCATGCAGGCAAACGGCAACGGGTTAACAGGTGAATTTTCGGATCTGCGGAATTACTTGATTTCGCATCTTATCTGGAATCCGCAACTTGATGCTGAATCACTCTTAAACGAATTTGTAAATCTCCATTACGAGGCGGCAGCACCACCGATTTTGGAATATATCACCTTCCTCCATGACAACGTAGAGACAAAGGGTCTCCACCCGCGGTGTTTCCCGACCCCAGAGGATGTAGGTTTAGATGTCAAGAGTTCACAGACTATTTTCGACTATTTCCAGCAGGCGTTAGCACTCGCCGATAAGCCTGAGATTCGGGCGCGGGTCGAAAAATCCTCTATTCCTGCTTACAAAGCGATGCTTGTAGCCGGTAGCGACATGGAACCTCAAAAGCGTCGCGCACTGATTGATGAATATATCGCGCTGTGCGAACGTTATAATATGTCACATGCTGCAGAACAACAGGCAGCGGAAGCATATTTTGAGGAACTCCGCAGCCAATAATCTCATTCATCATTATCGATTGTAGGATTAATATAGTAAAGTTCACAATTACCTATACATTGGCGAGGTTAGGAATGCAGATCGCATTTGGGCGCGTACGCCGCAAAACCTCGCCAGCGAGGAAGTATGTGCGGGATTGTTATTCATTGAAATGTCCACGTATTTTTGGGCTTTACTATAGTTGTCGGTTAAGAGGAGGGTTTAGATTCACCACAGCCCTCTTTAACCGATAACTGATGACTGATGACCGATAACCACTCTTCTAAAAATGTTTGATTTCCGATCCCCACTCTTCTTAATCTTACTCGCCGCAATCCCTGTCCTAATCTTTGTGCAACGACGGGCCCACCTCAGCACGGCAAAGTGGCGAAAAAGCGTAACCTTCTTTCTTAGAGGTGCCGCGCTGCTATGCGCAATCCTCGCCTTAGCCAACCTCCACCGAACACACAAAGAACAACAACTCGCTGTCGTATTTCTAATTGACACCTCCGAAAGCGTTCCGCGTACCCAGCGCGAAGAAGCAGTCAAACAGATCAACGCCGCTGTCGCAAAATTGAGACCTACTGATCAGTTCGGCATCATCGGTTTCGCAAGGGAAACCTCCGTCCTCACAGAGATCCGACAGAAGCAAAACCAACCTGTGAATAGCACGTCGTCTACCGCACTGCTGGAAGCACTTGCGGAACAGACAATTAGACGGGATGGCACCGATATTCTCACAGCACTCAAGCGCGCGATCGCATCGCTGCCAAATGGTTATCATCGGCGGCTCGTGCTGCTTAGCGATGGGATTCATAACGCTGGCGGTACACGCTTGGAAGACTATCTGCCCTTACTCTCGGCGAGCAACGTTGAGATAGCAACAATATCTCTTGGCACTCTTAAAGACGCAGTTCGGGTGGTGCAGCTGCAGGTACCGACTCGGGTCCGAAAAGGACAGCGGTTTAAGATAGCGGCTGTGATTGAAACTGATGGTAGTATTCCAAAGGTGCCCGCTACCCTCTATCACGAAGGCGCGTTGATTGATACTTATGAATGGACTTTGCCGAGCGGTACACATTCTCTCGCTTTACCCGCGCCACCGGTTTCAGAAGAGAGAAACCATAGATATGAACTGAAGTTGGACGTAGGCGATGAAATCCTTGAGAATAATCAAGGATTTGGGGTTGTAAAAATTCAGGGCAAACCGCACATCCTATATGTGGAAGAAGATTTCGCACAGGCTACGCACCTGAAAACCGTCCTTGCGGAGAACGGCTTTGACGTGGAAGTTAGGGCACCCGCGGAGATGCCGACTGATCTCATTGAACTCCAAAGCAGCGATGCCCTGATTCTGAGTAACGTTTCCGCAGACGCACTCTCACCGGAGCATCTACAAAGCATCGAAAATTATGTCCGTGACCTCGGGCACGGGTTAGTCGTTATCGGCGGCGAACATGCCTACGGGCCTGGAGGCTATACCGATACCGCCTTGGAACGCGTGCTTCCAGTCGAAATGACACCACGCGAACAGAAGGACACTGTCGCGATTTTTTTTGTGTTGGATACGTCGGGGAGCATGGCAAATTATGTCGGCGGTCAACGGAGTAAAATCAATCTTGCCATTGCGGGGATAAGTGCTGGTATCAACAATCTTGAGAAAGATGATGTAGCGGGAGTCATCAGTTTCAGCGCCGGCGAGGAGGCATATATCACTTCCCGCCTTACATCTGATCATAGTTTGCTACTTCAATCCGTCCGAAAACTTAAACCGACAGGTGGAACAACACTGATGAAGGAAGCGATTGAGGACGCGTCCGAAATGCTCAAAGCCAACGATGCGAAACGTAAACACATCGTTCTCTTGTCGGACGGTAAATCTGATGACACAAAATTTGATTTTCTGGAGTTAGCAGAACAAATTGCCGAGGCGCGCATCAGCATCACAGCGATTGCGATAGGCGATGCAAACAGAGAACTTCTCGCGCAGCTGACAGAGACCAGTGGCGGACGCGTGGTCCCCGTTCTAAATGTCCAAGAATTGCCGACAGTTTTGACGGAAGCTGTGCGAGAAACGCAGCGTTACATCGTTCAAGAACCTTTTCAACCTGTTATTACTAATCCGAGTGAACCCATTGTGGAGGGCATCGGTCCGCCACCGCAGCTTTACGGCTACATTGCGACGACGAAAAAGGAGACCGCGCAGGTTTTCATCGGTTCACATAAAGATGAACCGGTTCTTGCTGGCTGGAATGTCGGGTTAGGGAAAGCGATCGCATGGACATCGGACGTTAAACCGGCATGGGCAAAAGAGTGGATTCCATGGCGCAATTTCGGGAAATTTTGGGGACAGGTCGTCAATTGGACACTCCCCGCGGCGGATGCAGATGCCGATTTTGATCTTGTAGTCGCGCTTCGCCGTGGTGCCGCGGAAGTTAGCATTGATACAGGAACACCCTCACAAGTCTCTTACGAGGTCCGCGTTGTTGGTCCGAATGGAACAAGCGAACCTATTGAAATGCAACAGATTACGTTGACGCGTCACAACGGCACATTTCAGATACATGACAGCGGATCTTACATCGTCACCGCACAGCGTGAAAGTGATGGCCGCAAACGTACTGCAGTTCTATCGCTCCCGTATCCTGCCGAATACGCCGAATTCAAGGTCAATACCGATTTGCTAAAAATGCTGGCAGCGGAGACCGTTGGCATCTACGAACCCACGCCGACCCAGATAGCATCACCCGCAGGCACACCGATTGAGCGGCAGGTTTCGTTTGCCCATGCGCTGTTAGTTGCCGCCGCGCTCTTCTTTGTGTTGGAGATGATTCTCCGGCGTTTCAGC
>JAKZUG010000661.1:0-3380 GCA_047516705.1 Candidatus Poribacteria bacterium
GGGGTCTGGCCTTGAATTTCACCGGTTTCACGATTTAAAAGGAAGTGAACCGTCCAGTCGTCGATTCGGGGGTTGAAAAGCCTAATATTCGTTCCTGTCTGTGGGTCAGTCCCTTTTTGGCGCGTAGCTTTGTACCTGTTACAGTGTGAACAGGCAAGTGCCAGATTGCTGAGTTCTGTCGGTCCATCTGCCGATCTTGGCACAATATGCTCGATATCCAAGGCGGAATCGGAAAATTCCTGTGGATATTGGCAGTACTCACACCGTTTATTTGCGCGGCTCGCCACATCATCGCGTAACTGATCTCCTACACGCATGTATCAAGCCTCGCTTATGGCAAAAGCCGTTTCTCCAGTGTTTGAAGATTTCGGATCTGGAGTGCTTGCTTTTCAGCGAGGAGTGCTTCCATCTCTTGCTTCGCTTCTGATGCTAACACTTTTTCATTATTCAACGCCAGAAGTTCTGTCAAACGTTCTTGTTTTTCTACAGTGAAAGACTCAAACCCGAAACTAACGTGTCCCTCCTCAATCATTTCAGCCACGTCCATCTCTGTGCTTAAAACTTCGTCGGTGTTAGCATCAACGAGTATCTCCCCAACTCTGACAGGAGGCGCGACATTGGTGAAAATGGGGACTACCCAGATAGGTGGAGCCGATTCTTTAAGGATAGGTTCTCTTGCCATCAAGCATTTGCCCGCGCGCTTTCGTAAAAGCGTTAGGGCGGCATCTCTTGCCTCGTCGCGCTTGAGTTGAAACAACACAAGTTCTTCAAGGGAGGTTTCAACCGCTTCTGCTTGTTGTGTCAATTTTTCGTAGAGGTAATCTGGCAAGGAAATTGTCAGCGGACGCATATTGGATTCTCCTATAATGGTTCTGAGTCTATCCATTTATGTTAAAGTTTACCACATGTGTGATGAATTTTCAATCAGGATCCAGTTATAGTAAAATCCACAATTACTTGGACATTGTGAATAGGCGGGGTTAGAAACCCCGCCAGCGAAGGAAGGGGTTGTTGTTTCGTAAAGTGTCAACATATTTTCCGATTTTACTATAAAGACAGAGCCATTGAGTTTTCGGTTTTTCGCCAATTTTAGAAAAAGAGTCGCGACCAGGAGGTCGCTCCTACAGCGAAGAGCCTACCAGCAGAAAATCGAAATTAAGGGAGAACTGAATGCCTCTGGGTGTTCAGTTAAAGAGCTTTGACATGCATCAGCATTCTCTTACTGACAACTGACAACTGATAACTGACAACTATTCCTAATTCACTTCGGGATGCGTCGGACCCATAACAGCAGTGCCACGTTCATTGCACCGATGAACCCGAAAACGTAGGATTGGATGCCTACCAACGCGTCGAGTGATCCGATGAGGAAAGGACAGAAAATCGGTAATCCGAGTGCAGCACAAGTGTAAAAGGTGAGGAGTTTCGCGCCTTTCGCTTCCCAGAAGGTTATCTGCCGCTTTAAAACCTTAAGATACGATTGTTGCCATAAACGAGATGTCCATTTCCCTTGCATAAATCCGAAGCCGATGCCTAAGCCGTAGCCGAAACTTGACCAGCGTAGGTCGATGCGTACGTCTTGCGAGATGACAATGACCCAGAGTAACTGCCCCAGTACCGAAAGCATGATAAACGCCCAAAAGACAGGCAATTTCATATAGAATGGAAGTAGGCGACGCGACAATTTATCCATTTTTTAAATATTGGGGTTTCGCTTCCGTTTTTTCCGATGTCAAAAAGGGGTTACCGTTTAACTCAGAAGTTATCTGGAAATTATGGCAGAAAAAGCGAATAAAGGTGAGATAACGAGTGCAGTTCGCTTCTACAGAAGATTCGCTGTGACGTAGTTGACCGCATTTTTGAAGATAGCGAGTCCGTCGCCTTCTTCAGAGGCGGTGTCTTGCGTTTCTCCAAGCCGGGTCCAGCGCGGGTGATTCCATTTCATTAAGAACCTTTCCGGATGGGGCATCAAACCGAAGATTCTGCCTGTTGTGTCGCAGATACCGGCAATATCGGCATCAGAACCGTTCGGATTGCTCGGATATTCGCTCTCGGCATACCGAAACACAACTTGATTGTTCGCTTCTAATTCAGCCAATACATCTGCTGGTGCAGTAAACCTTCCTTCAGCATGCGCAACAGGAAGATACACACGTGGGTTGATGCCTTTTGTAAAGACACAAGGACTTTCTTGTGTCTCCATGTCTACCCACCGACACTCAAATCTTGCCGAGGTGTTCATCGCGAGTGTGGCGCGTTGTGTCAGTTCTGGCGTGCCGCTGTTAGATGTGGATGTTCCCGGCAATAAGCCTGTCCGCACGAGCACTTGGAACCCGTTACATATTCCGATGACCAGTTTACCATCCGCGACGAACCGATTGAGTGCGTCCGTCAGTTTGTGTTTCATCTCAACCGCCAGCAGAATACCGGCTGCAATGTCATCGCCGTAGGAGAAACCACCGGGAATCGCGAGGATCTGATAGTCGGTTAGGTTAACTTTACCGGATATAAGATTTTGGATGTGGACTAACGCTGTCTCCGCACCGGCGAGTCGAAACGCCGTGTCTGTTTCTGCATCGCAGTTAGTCCCTGCAGTTCGTAAGATGAGTACTTTTGGTTGTGCCATGATTGTCCTTTGTAAGTTTAACACATGTCTTGCTTAAAAGTTACGAATGCAACGGTGTTTGCCATGCAGATTTGAGAATATGGACCGAAGTTTCGAGGATCGGGTGTCCTGCCCTCCCCTTGATGACGAATTCTGGTGTATCTGTGACGGTGCCGAGGCAGCCTATCGGGACACCCGCCATGTAGGTTTCGTAAGCTTGTCCGTGCTGCGGCTCAATCTCTACAACAAAGCGGCTGTTTGATTCCGAAAACAGGAGATAGTCGTCAGCGGTAATCTCCTCGCCTGTCGGGATGTCGTCAAGGTTCAGGGACATCCCGTATCCACCAGAAAATGCCATCTCCGCGGCTGCCACGCCAATACCGCCTTCAGAGCAGTCGTGGCAAGAACGTACCAATCCACTATTGATAGCCGTGCTGAGTCGTTCCATCGTTAGTTTGCCTTCATCGGGTCGGATAGCAGGCGCGCGGTTTCCGATAAACCCGTGGATGCCGAAGTAGTGTGATCCTCCCAATTCTGCATAAGTATTACCGACAACATAGATGAAATTGCCCGGGGCTTTTACATCCATCGTGACGGCGTTACGGATGTCCGACATGACACAAATCGCGGATATGAGAAGCGTTGAAGGAATGGCACGTTGTTCGCCGGTTGTTGTATCGCGGTATTCGTTATAAAGGCTATCTTTGCCAGAGATAAAGGGGGTGCCATAGGCGGTTGCAATGTCATAACACGCTTTCGCCGCTCGGACTAACTC
>JAKZUG010000662.1:0-4979 GCA_047516705.1 Candidatus Poribacteria bacterium
GCGCCAGTCAGTGCCAGCGGAGATGATGTGACGACTTGGGCACTTCCCGAAGGCGCAATCGCACGACTGGAGCGTGGAGGTGTGGGTGACACAGCATTCTCACCCGACGGACACTATCTCGCTGTCGCAACGAAGATAGGGATCTGGTGGTATGAAATAGCGACGATGTCGCCTGTAGCACTCTGGGAAACAGAACGGGGGATGATTTCTGATATTGCCTTCTCACCTAACGGAAAATGGATAGCTATTAGCAATTGGGATAAGGTTCTAAAGGTTTGGGATGTACAACGAGGGATCATTATCACAGAGATAGAACTCATGGATATGTGGGCTCCTTTCATCTTTTTACCCGATAATCGTTGGCTTGCAATTGGCAACAGCGACGCGGCTAACGTTGAAGTCCGGCAGCCAGAAACTGGCGAGATAGTCTCAATGTTGATTGGTGAAGCCGAAAAAGGTGGGACGTTTATGCCGATTGCTTTCTCTCCAGATGCCCATCTGCTTGCGTCCACGAGTCGTGATGATACAAATAACGATGCTGAGTCTATAATAGTGTGGCGTGTAGAAAGCGGTGAACAAGTTGCCTGTCTCACAGGGCACATCGGCTGTATCTATCGTCTCTGTTTTTCACCATGTGGCAGATTTCTTGCATCCGGTGGCGAGGAGGATGGTACAGTCCTCGTTTGGGATGTTGGAAGTTGGCAACAAATAAAAGCGTATACAGGTTACGGTAAATCTGAGATGATTCCCTCTTACTCGCCGGATGGAATGCTCCGTGTAGCAGCAGTATCGGATGGTATCGTCACCGTGTGGGATTTGGAAAACAACGAAAAACTTTACGCTGCCGATTCCGAAGCATCTGTGACGTTTTTCAATGGCTCTCAGTTGGCTTACCAATACGGTCACGAATTTCTGGAAGTATGGACGTTGGATAATCCAAACCCACGCCGAACCATCCAAACACACATGTCATTCGTGGATACCTCTGAATCACTGATATTTTCGCAGGACGGAAAAACAATAGCGGCAGAGTACAGGTCGGGTAGCGCGCTATTATGGGACGTTGAAAGTAAGTGCTCTCGCCCTGCACTCAGCACAGGACTGGCAAAAGAAAAACAATACCTGTATACATCCACCAATGGAAGACTTTATATTGCAAGCATTCACAAGAATAGCATTAAACTTTGGGATATTAAGGACAACAGTGTTCCCATTTGTGAGTCCACAGAACACGAAACAGATTGGGAGGAGTGGGTTCGACCAGCATTCGCACCAACAGTTAACCTCCTCGCGTGTACGGATAAAGGGGCTAACCTGACAATATGGGATGTGCAAAGTGGAAACATATTCGGCAAGATGACACACCCGCTTCGTGAGTTTGACCCCGATGAAGGCGGTGATCCCGATGCAATTTGCCACCTTGCGTTTAACTTAGATGGGACTTTACTCGTGAGTGAAGCAGAATCTGGATGGAATACGCGACTTTGGGACGTGAAACGTAGCGAAGAAATACAAGAATTTTCAAGTGAGGAAATCTCAGAAATCAGAGGGTTTTCCGCGTGCGGACGGTACTTAGTTGGCAGTAAAGATCGGTCGAAAAACATTGTGTTTTGGGATACCGAACATCACGAAATTGCCGTCACAATACAAGACAGGCAAATGGACAATTTGGTCTATTCACCCTGTGGTTCATACCTTGCCTACAGTGGTAAAGACGCGGAAGGCATCCTATTGTGGGACCTCAAACGCCAAGAAATCTCTAAACGGTTACCTATACCGCCGGGATGTCAATATACACACTCGTTGACATTTTCGTCTTGCGGGCAGTACCTCGCATTCGGGGCCGCTTGGGAAACAGGGTTGGAGAGAGTGCCAATCCGTTTATGGGAGGTCGAAACAGGCAAGCATATTATCACATTCTGCGGACATACAACGGACGTGCAGGCACTCGCCTTTTCGCCAAACAACGAACTTTTGGCGAGCGCGAGTTATGACGGCTCCATCCTTCTCTGGGATCTGACACCTTATCTGTAGAACGCAAGGAGATGTTTTGATGGAAGAAAAAAAATTGGTAATCTCTGCGCCAGTCGGTGCCAGCGGAGATGATGTGACGACTTGGGCACTCCCGGAAGGTGCGATTGCCAGACTGGGGAGGGGCAGTGTGTTTGATATAGCATTCTCCCCAGACGAACAGTATCTCGCTGTTGGAACAAGAATAGGGCTCTGGTTGTATGAACTTTCAACGTTATCTCCTATCGCGCTGTGGGAGACAGATAGGGGGTATATTCATGATGTCGCATTTTCACCCGATAGCCGCTGGATTGCCGCACATACACTTAGCGAAGCACTCAGAGTATGGGACATCCAGAACAAGGCTTGCATCGCTGAGATGGAGTTTACGAAGAAGTCGGATCGTTTTGGTCTTACCAAGCCTGTTTTTTCCCAAGATGGAGAACGCCTCGTTGCATTCAATAAACGACGCGAGCACAACATGAAGGTTCAGGTTTGGTGCCCACGCACCGGCACACAACTCAGCGAAACTGAAATTCCATATTCTCCAACTTGCTTTTCTCCGGATTTAAGGCTGTTAGCAGGTAAGAATTATGACAGAAATACCCATACCACTGAATTCATTGCGGTATGGTGCGTGGAGACAGGTGAACAAGTTGCTCGCCTTGAATGGTCTGAGAGGCGGGGGAGACTCTGCTTTTCGCCGTGTGGAAAGTTCCTTGCGGCCGGTGGTTCAGAGGGCAGAATTCATGTTTGGGACGTGGAAAGCGGAAACCTTGAGGCAACCTATACCAAACATGAGGATGCTCAGATGCATCCGTATTATCCACCGGAGGGTGGATTGATCGCCGCAGTGGCTTCTCCATCTCAATTCAAGATTGAGGTTTGGCATTTAGAAAAAGGCAAAAAAATCGACACATTTGGACATCAAAGCAGCGGCAATTTTGTTCGTTTTTCGGAGAGCGGAACACAATTGGCTTGTAACGATCCCCACGGGATTAAAATATGGACGAAAGGCAAACCGACTGTTCAGCCACTTCCAACCATTCAAGGGCATAGTGGAACTGTGAGTTCATTAGCCTTTGCGCCGGACGAAAAAACGTTAGTAACTGCGTACCGAGGGCGGACAGGACTTCTATGGGATATTGCAAGTAAGACCGCACAACGTCCAACTGCAGCAGACTTACCTGGACCTGGTAAAATACTTGATGTCTACCCGTCTTCCAGTGGGAAAATCTTTTCTACCAGCCAAGACGAAAACATCCTGAAGGTGTGGGAGCTTGGAAGCAGCGAACCCATTGCTGAAATCCTTATCCCTGAGCCAGGACTGTTATTACGGACAAGCTCTGAAGCACTCGTGCCGACCGGGCATCGATTAGCCGCCGCTGGTAGAGATCGTAATATTTATGTATGGGAATATAAGCCTCCAGTAAATGATATAGACAAGAGAGGGAATTGGGAAAATTGCGCCATACTCATAGGACACCCAAAATCTGTTGGGGCGTTAGCGTTTAATCCCGACGGAAAACGACTTGCGAGCATCTCAATAGATCGAACTGCCCTATTGTGGGATGTTGATACAGAAGAACAGATCACCGAAATGGATTTACCCCCACCACAAGGAAAAAGGACGTATCGTTATACCGACGTGGGCGTAGCGTTTTCACCACTCGGTGACATAATTGTTGGTGGACATCAAGGAGATATTGTGTTGTGGGACGCGACAGATGGCAAAACGCTCACGACGCTCTCACAGCCCGAAGGAAGCCAAAGACCAATTGCATTCTGCTTTTCGCCGTGTGGGCAATATTTAGCCTCCGGTGTCTGGTGGTTGTCAGGTTTGCAGAAGGTGCCAATCCGTTTGTGGAAAGTAGCGACTGGCGAGAATATCGTCACGTTCTGGGGGCACACCACCGATGTTCAGTGTTTTGCATTTTCGCAGGACGGCACGCTATTAGTAAGCGGTGGACACGATGGTGTGATCTACCTCTGGGATCTCACACCTTATCTATAAGCCAGCATAACCCAAAACGCACTTGAGTAGGATCATAAAGAAAAAACGTAACTTTTTTCTGATTTTGGTGTATACTATTATCGCAATCCCACAAAACCGTTAAGAGACTGTTTTGCGGCACTTGAGGATAAATGAATGCCCCCCCAGCACCCACTTCTGGACGTTACGGAAATTGACACAGATATTGAGACATACCTGAAACGAATCGGTGAAACCACATATAAGTTTCCAGAGCATGACTCAAGATGTCAATCGTTCCGGGCGGTAGTAGATACCCAACATTGGTTCGTCAAACACGGCGACACACCACAAACCGTTACGTGGCTCAAACAAGCCATCCGTTTCCACGCTGCTGTCCAGCACGAGGCACTCCCTCAATTGCACAACGCTTTTGACACACCTGACGGATTCGCACTCGTCTACGATTGGGTAGATGGCGAGGGTTTGCGTCCTGAAAGGGAACTTGACCCCGGTGAGACACATCCGCGTGACAGGTTTTGTGCGTTGCCAGCAGCTGAGATTATTGATGCACTCAACGTTATCTATGATGTTCACATCCTGATCGAAAAAAGAGGTTTCATCGCTGAAGACTTTTACGACGGCTGCATTATTTATGACTTTGAGAAAAAGCAAATACGCCTGTTTGATTTCGACCACTACCATCCGAAACCTTTCATAAACGACCGAGGACGATTGTACGGTTCACGTCGCTTTATGGCACCGGAGGAATTTCAGAAAGGCGAGCGAATCGATGAAAGGACAAACGTTTTTACGCTTGGGCGTACAGCGTTCGTGTTGCTTGCCAACAACAGTGATTTACAAGATGACTGGAAAGGTAACGATGCTACATGGCACGTCGCGAAAAAGGCGACAAATGCGAATAAACAGTTGAGATACCAATGTGTCCAAGAATTCGTTTCGGCGTGGCACGCCGCGATTGCTGATGGTCAAATAC
>JAKZUG010000663.1:0-4028 GCA_047516705.1 Candidatus Poribacteria bacterium
GCTTGGGACGCATCTGCTTCGGTACCGAGGTCTACACTAAAATAAGGGTGAACACCGAAGCCCATCGGCATATTCTGGTTGCCTGTATTTTTGATGGAAATCCCCATGGTTAACACGGCATCTTTGAGCGTATAGGTAATCTCAATTTTAAAAGGGAACGGATATTGGCGAGCGACTTCGGGAAAATCTTGAGAATTAAGCGAGCACACCAGTGTCGCACCGTTTTTATCAGCGGTATGGCTTTCGACCTGATACGGCTGATTTAACAACAAACCGTGAATTGTCGTCGGGGATTCGGGTGATTTGTCAAATTGATAGGTCTCACCCTCAAACTGCCATGTGCCGTTGCGGATTCGGTTAGGGAACGGGAACAGAATCGGATTTCCGTAAGCGGTCGGGCGTTTCTCTAATGTGGCAAGATCCGGCGGTGCATCTATTAAATTCAACCAAATATCCCCGTCCGCCACCTTGAAGGCGTAGCAGTTATTTCCGAGTGCAGGCACGATCTCAGCGACTGCTTTTCCATCTTGCTGGATGTAGTAAACCTGAAAACCATCAACCGTTTGTACAGCTACCGAATACGTTGTATCTATCATTGTTTTCCCTCTATCTGCATCTACGAGTGTCGTTGAAAGTAAGAAAAGAATACAATGTACTCCTATGCGGAGTGCCTGCATCCGAGTCCTCTCGGATTGACGGGTAGAAAAAATGTGGATTCCCATTGCTACCCTCTATTATGCTTTGGCGCACCAGTGAATGCCGCGTCGTAGTACCTCTCGGAAATTGGGATTAGAAAAAGTGACA
This sequence comes from Candidatus Poribacteria bacterium, assembly GCA_047516705.1. GTDB lineage: Bacteria > Poribacteria > WGA-4E > WGA-4E > WGA-3G > WGA-3G. The sequence goes on from JAKZUG010000663.1 coordinate 805, forward strand.
TCGTCGTGACCGCTCTGGAGACAGAAGACACGGGATTTCCCATATTCACGTGCCCAGCCGAGGACCTCCATGCTGTTTGGATGATCAACTGTTAGCAGAATCGAACTATCATCGCCAGCAGATTTCATTGTATACGTCTCGTCGCCCATCTCCCAATCGTCAAGTCCTTCGGTGATAGGGTGTGTCGCATCAGCAATTTGCATGTGTAGTGTTTTCCGCGGATGATATCCGAAGTCTCGATCCTGAATTCCGCACATTTCAGAATAGGCATCCCAGGCTGGAAACGCGAGGATAGCGTGATGGAGAATCACCATGCCCTGTCCGCGTTCTGTCAAACCGAGAATTGCGCGGGCTTGTGACTCCGTTGGATAAGGACGGTGAAAGTTGTAAAAGACGATGGGGTCGTAGTCTTCCTGATTCGAGTCATCTACAAAATCATCCAGATCTTCTCGGACAAATTGGATGCCTTCCATACTTTCAAAAACTGCGTCAAACTGTTTTTCCTGAAATCCGTGTTCACCGGTTACGATTGCAATCTTCATATTTTTTCTCCTCTCAAAGTAGTAGACACCCACGGAAGGCGATAAACAGAAATTTTTAATACCGCACCCACTGCCATAATTGTCCCAAGGTGGGACGTTTGCCATACATCAGAATCCCAACTCGATAGATCTTTCCGCTGATAAGCGTGACAAGCAGAACGGTCGTGCACATCAATAAGATGTTTAGCAAAATTTCCCATAAAGGGGGCATCAGCACGTTGATACGCATGAACATAAGTATCGGCGAAAAAAACGGGACATGGGAGAGAAGCACACTGAGTGTCGAATCAGGGGTTCTGAATAAGTAGAACATCAGCATGAGTGGAACAACAAGGAGAAACGGGAGTGGTGCTCCAGTCTGTTGTGCCTCCTCCTCACTGTTACAAATCGCACCGACAACTGCGTACAGCGTTGAATACATGAAGAAACCGATAATGAAATAGATGAAGAAGTAAGTTAGCACGCTGCCGCTACTCGTTTTGACAGTTTCAATCACTTCCACAAGCTGCATCGGAAGGCCATCAACGCCAAAGATGCCGAGCAGTGGCTCTATGTTCATCACCAATAACACCCCAAATAACACCCAGATAGCGAACATCGTCAAACAGACGGAGCAGACCCCGACGAGTTTGCCGAGTAAAAGTTGATACGGTTTTATTGATGAAACGATTACCTCAACAATCCGGGTTGTTTTTTCTTCCAACACACTCCGCATGATAGAATTTGCATAGATGATCACAAACATGTAAAGCACAAAAACGAGGATGTACCCCAATCCGAGTCGCGCGCCTGTCTCTATGGAGCTTTCAACTTCTGCAGCACCATCTCTCCCCTTGCTACTCTTAATAGCATAAGCGTTGAATCTGACGGAGCGCATAAGTCGGCTGACTTCGCGCTGTGAATAACCACTCTCGGCAAATCGCTTGTCACGAACGATGTCTGAAATGATACGGCGGAGCGCGCTTTGCACCTCAAAATTCGTCGCTGTTCTGGCGTAGAAGCGAACCTCTCCGTTTTCAAAAACATCTTTCGGGATTTCAAGATAGGCGTAGAAATCTTTCTTATTGACACGCTCCCAGATGTCGGCTTTTGCTTCCTCCGTAGCAGCATCTTCCTCATACAATTGATAGACGGGTTCACCCTTATGTTGAAAGGTCGAACGCTCGGCGACAGTCTCTTGCATCCGTGCAAAGATTTCCCCCGTCTCATCAACAACTGCGAGTTTTCTCATCTCTTTGGTTTTGGGTTCCATAGTGGCGAGGAAACTGGACAAGAACACTATCCCACACATCAACGCCGGCATGAGGAACAAAGAAACGATGAAGCCCTTGGTTTTAACGCGCGTCATGTATTCACGTTTGATAACGGTCACAATTTTATTCGGCATCAGGTATAGTCCCTCCGTGCGCCTCAACACTCTGGACGAAGATTTCGTGGAGGGTTGGTTCCATTAACTCAAACCGTGTCACATCCAATCCTTTCTCAACCAATTCTCGGAGCAATGGACGATAGTCCTCCGGTGCGTTTAGCTGCACTTCAGCATACTGTCCAAAATCACTGAACCCACGAATCCAAGGTGAGTTGCGAATGGTTTCAGAGTTTCCGTCGTATTCAATTTCGACCGAATTTTTTCCGAAAGTGCGCTTCACGGCACGGAGTTCTCCCTCAAGCAATACCTTGCCTTGATGAATGAGGCAGATGCGATCACAGAGTTTTTCGACCTGCTCCATCACATGGGTTGAGAAGATAATTGTACTGCCACTATCCTGGAGTTCAAGCATCAAATCTTTCAGGAGCGTCATGTTAATCGGATCCAGCCCTGAAAAAGGTTCATCGAGGATAATCAACTCCGGTTTGTGGATGACTGTAGTGATGAACTGAATTTTCTGTGCCATGCCTTTAGAGAGTTCATCAACCCGCTTGTTTCCCCATTCCGACAGCTGCATTCTCTCTAACCATCGTTCAATTTCGGCGAGTGCCTCACGCTTATGCATACCTTTCAATGCAGCAATAAAAAGGATCACATCCCGTACCTTCATCTTGCGGTACAAACCGCGTTCCTCTGGCAGATATCCAATCTGGTGCAAAAAATCTTGGATGTACCGACTGCCACTGAACGTAATGGTGCCCGCATCCGGCGCGATAATGTCCATTATCATGCGGAGCGTCGTCGTCTTTCCTGCACCGTTGGGACCCAGAAGCCCATATATGCTTCCCTTTTCGATGCTGAAGGAGATGTCCGACACCGCTGTGAAATCACCAAATTTTTTGTGAACATTTTCAAGTTGAAGGAGATTCATCGTTTGCCTAACCTCATCAATTGGGGAAACTACATGGAAGCACACTGACACGCATCGTATCTAATTTAATCCGTAATAGCCTGATAGGTTAGCACTCGGAATTGGGCATGGAATGGCGAATCACCGATCAATTGTGTCATCAGAATGCCGATTAAATCTTCAACAGGATCAATCCAAAATGTAGTGCTTGCGATACCGCCCCAACTGTAAGTGCCTTCAGAACCGGGACTGCTGGTCTCAGCGACATCAGTAACAACGGCAAATCCAAGTCCGAAACCGCATCCTGTTCTCTCAAGAGGGTGCCAATCGTCAGAGATATGATTCATCCTAATGAGTTCAACGGTTTTTCGTCCGAGGAGTCGCACACCATCAAGTTCTCCGT
>JAKZUG010000664.1:0-8439 GCA_047516705.1 Candidatus Poribacteria bacterium
GCTCACAAGGCACTGGTGCTTCTGTTTCCCAACCTATCGCTGTATCAGGTGACACTTTACGTGCCGACCGTCTGTTTTGTTATAGGACTTGCCTGCCTTTGCCTGTTCCTTTACCGGACACACGGGATATTATTTTCATGCATTGTAGGCGTGCTTTTAGCAACCTTTACCGGCACGATAGACCGCAGCATTGCTGGATTTAGTGATAGAGATTCTTGGTGTCTGATGCTCGGTATTCTCGCCGTTACAACATATCTCATCTCTTTAGAGACACAACACCCGCGCAAAAGGTTTTTATGGACACTGGCGAGTGGGTTCACCGTCTTTCTCGGAGGTATGAGTTGGGAAGGCTTTGGCGTTTTTCTTTCAGTACTTCTCTGCGTTGAAATCTGGCGTTTCTTATCGTCAGAAAAAGAGACAGGTATTATCTTTTACCTGATATGGGTATTCACCTTCGTGCCCGCCCTTTACCTCGCTTCCCCCGCGTATCGGAGCGGGCAAGGCTTTGCAACACACCTCTTTGCTTTTATGCTGGTGCCACCGATGGCACTTTTAGGTGGGCGTTCACTCCGGCACCTGCTGCTTTCTAAAATGAAGAGGCTCCTTCCACATGGCCGCAAGGTTGCCCTTGTCTTAACACTTGCGGGTGTCGGTCTTGCACTCGGCTACGTTTTTACCCAATTTGAGACCTTCGCTAGCACCACTGTGCCATTGAGTCACAACCGATTGATGCAATCCATAGGAGAACTCCACTCAACACATTACGGCGATTGGGTCATCCGATACGGCAATCTCTTTATTGTCGGCAGCATCGGGCTGATAACTGCCGCCGTGCAACTCGGTGGTCCGCATGGCATGCTCTTTGTGTTCCCGACAATTCTATTTTTCCTGACGACCTTTTTTCAAGATCACCTTCATCGTCTGTTAGATCCTGGGCACACCTATAATCTCTTTTTCGGTGCCATCGCGTTGGTGATCCTTATCAGCCTTACAGTTGCCTACCGTAAGCCAACAGAGAAAAAAAATGAACGCACTACTGTTGCCTACGCGACATGGTTTGTTTTGTTGCTGACGCTCGCCCGAGATGCTATCCGCTACGATTTCTTGGTGGGACTCCCGATTGCATACTTTTCTGCCCACGTTATTCTCTCTCTTTCAAATAAGGTTGCTGAAAAAGTGAGATGTTCTGAATACACCACCGATAAATTTAGGCGAGAGGTCCCACACGCGAGGCTCCGGATAGGGATCGCACTGCTTATTTTTCTGGTGCTTATCTTCTGGGTGCCCCCCGGTAAACAAGCCTCACGTTTCCACTATGCGACGGCGCACATACGCAACGTCTTGCCCGATAATCCACACCTCAAAAGTGCCTTCGCTTGGATGAAAAAACACATACCCACGTCGGTGGTTGCTGCAAGTTGGAATGATGGTAGTCAACTCAATGTTCTCGGTGGTGTAAAAACGATTATCGATCAAGACCACTATATACAACACTGGATCCACCTCTTTTACCGACACGTCTTCTGTGCGCAGGTAAACCAAGAGGCACTTGAATTCCTAAAAACTCACGAAGCGACACATCTCCTATTATACGCAGATGATGTCATCTTCAACGCCAGAAATTATTCTAACATAGGCAGTGATGAAAACGGAGATATCTTGTTTACCATCACACCTCTCCAGCGGCAACTGCCGAAGGAGATGAAATACCGCGCAGCACCTGGCAATCACGCCAATATACCTCTGGAATCTGTTGACTTTGATATGACGGAAAAAACGTTGACTGTCAAATCAGAACTGAGAACAGGCGAAACCGTGAATCTTCCTGCTGTTGCCCTTATCAACAAGCGGCGGGTCACCTCTGAAAATAAAAATGAACACGGCGGTGTCGTTATTATTTTTGATGCCTACCAACAACCATCCGCTGCCTACTATATCCCCGCTATCGGATGGGATAGTCTTGCGTTTCGCCTGTACTTTCGCGGAGATATACCCGACATCTTTGTGCCTGTTTATCCGACGGACGGAGATGCCTCCGCCGATGTCAAAATCTGGGAGATACACTATCCGCCCGATATTCAGCCAAATCCGAAATATCTCGCAACGGAGCCGGGGGAATAAGGGAGTATTGGACTGCACCACACGCTTGACATCGCGCTAACTTTGTGCTTCCATCCTTCCAATCTTCCACCACCTAAGCGTCCTCCGGATACATCCCTTTTATCACATCGTTATATCGTTCTATAATAACATTCCGCTTCAGTTTCAGCGTCGGGGTCATCTCATCAGCTTCCTGCGAGAATTCTTTTTCGAGGAGTGTGAACCTTCGCACCTGTTCAAAGTCTGCGAAATCTGTCAAACGGCTCCGAATTTCACTTTGGATGTACTGTTGCACCTCACGGGTCTCAAGCAGCGTTGGTAGGTCCACCGTGTCAATGCCCCCCTCAGTGTCACTGTCAGATGCCCACGCCTTGAGCGCGTCAAAATTCGGGACGATCAACGCCGCAAGATTTTTACGTTCATTCCCCACCAACAGAATCTGACTGATAAAAGGACTTTGCACCAACTTACTCTCGATCGGTTGTGGCGCGACGTTCTTACCGTTGGAAAGCACGATTATATTCTTTTTCCGGTCAGTAATCTTCACAAATCCATCTTCGTCTATAATACCGATGTCGCCTGTGTAGAACCATCCGTCTTCATCGATAACCTCTGCTGTCGCGGTTTCGTTGTTGAAATAGCCCTTCATGACGTGCGGACCGCGGGTTAGGATCTCACCGTCTTCGGCAATCTCTACCTCTACACCAGGGACATGTGCACCGACGGTTCCGAACTTCCACTTTCCCAGATGGTTCATGCTAATCACAGGCGAGGTCTCTGTTAATCCGTAGCCTTCCAAAATCAAAATCCCCGCTGCATGGAAAAATTCAGCGATTGATTGCGGCAATGCCGCACCTCCTGAGATGAAAAAGCGCAATCGTCCGCCCGTCGCCTCCTTCAATTTTGCGAAGACCAGTTTGTTCGCGATGTTCTGCTGTAATTGCAAAATTGCAGACGGCTTTTTTCCCTGTTGAATTGCGGAGCTTACTGCTGAACCGACCGAAACACCCCAGTGGAAAATTTTCTGTTTGAGTGACGAACCTTCTTGGACCGCACGCAGGATTCTCTCGTGCATCGTTTCGTAAAGCCTCGGCACACTGAGCATCACCGTTGGAGCGACGTCCTTCATATTCTGCGCCACGGTGAATGTGCTCTCCGCGTATGCTATTTTGGCACCAGAAAACAGCGGCACGTAATGTCCACCGAGTAGTTCAAACACATGCGATAACGGTAGGAACGATAACAATACATCGGTTTCACTTATATCAATAAGCGATTTGCACGCCTGTACATTTGAAATAAAATTCGCATGTGTCAGCATAACCCCTTTTGGGTTACCAGTTGTGCCTGACGTATAGATAATCGTTGCGATGTCATTTTCACTCGCAGTGCTATCAGTCTCCTCACCCGAAAGTTCACAGACTGCCTCGAATTGGTTAACACCTTCCGGGATCTCACCTTCGATCGGATCGAAGATAATTATCTGTTCAAGCGTCGGGACCTTATCTCGAATAGCACTTATCTTTTCCAACTGCTTTTCCGTGGATACACAAATAATTTTTGCCCCGGAATCTTTCAGGATATAGCCAACTTGTGCTGGGGTCAGCGTTGAGAACATCGGAACGGTTACCGCGCCAACTTTGAGGCTACCGAAATCTGTAATCGCCCACTCAGGACGATTCTCAGAGAGAATCGCGACCCGGTCATTCTTTTGCACCCCAAGCGCGTTAATCCCTTTACTGAAGGCATCCACCGATTTCCCGAGTTCGGTGTAAGAGATATCTTGATAGGTGCCGCCTTTCGGTTTGTGTGCCAGTGCAGGTTTGTTGCTGTAGTGCTGTATGGAATGTTCAAACATGGATATCAGTGTCATACATCGCCTCGCCTTTTATTTTTGCGGCTATCCTAACATACGACATGATGCAAGTCAAGTTAATCCTTAACACGGGGTGTGTAAAGTTTTTGGCATTAAGCGTTCTCTTTTTCTTGTGGGAGGGGTTTGTAACCCCGATTTTGGAACGCACAGTTAAGCCCTAACGGGGCGACAGGTGTGTAGTAGCTTGGACTTTTGACAAAATACTTACACATCCCTTCCTCCTTGGCGAGGTTTGATGCGGTTTAAGAAAATAATTCGGTAATTCTATTAACCGCACCGTCCCCTTCCAAACCCGGTAGGCGCGATTTGGGGCCGCGCCGGCATCGGTCGTCATCAATCCGCCTGACGCGTTAGTTTTGGTTTCAACCGCGCCGGTGTTTATCTAAATGGGGATTTGCAGAATTGGGAATCCACAAGGTTGGATGCATGTATCGTGAGCACAACTTGATTCTACAGCGTACGGGGAAGGCAATGGATTTCTGAACCAGTCGGTGCTTTACTGCTGGCTGTTAATCACGTTACAAACCGATCTATCACTTGGACGGATCGTTTGTTGGGACGGAATAGACACCCCATCGGACCTTTACAAGCTCACCAGTATCTAAAAGACGTTTGAGCTCATTTCTTACCGACGTTGGATGTCCGTCAATAGCGTCAACCAGCTCCGATGTTCTCTTCTCGCCATTAGCCAGAAGAGAGAAGATCTGTTCTCGAAAAAGCACTCGTGGAATGTTTCCACCCCTGAGTTTATTCAACACACGGTTTGCTTGTCTTGAAGAGCATCCCAAAATACGTTCCACTTCAGTTCTACTGGAGTCAGCGGTTAGATTGGCACGTTCTGTTTCAAAACGCTCTCGGGTGGCTATCACCTCGGGAAGTTTGTCTAACCCACCGGCTACTTCGAAATCTTCCCAGTCAAAAAGAAGCGTTTCGGGTCTGTTGGTAATATCCGGCAGTGCCATACTAGAGATCAATACAACCGTCTTACCTGTAAAGCGGTTCAACCCCGTGCGCCCTATCATATCTGTGAGTGAACCGGCAACATGCTGTTCATACACACTCTGGACACGTTCATCTTTATAGCGACGTGGCTCCGTCTCTGTCTCATAAGAGAGCGATTTCTCGTCGTTTCCAAATAAAATCTGTGCCCGCCGCCAAATGATACCCGGTTCCAAAGACGGTGTGCCGACGATCCAAACGACTTGTGCCTCTTCAAAAGCATTCTCCAATCCTTCCAACTCTTTGAGTTCCGTCACGAAACAGACGTTCTCCTTTTCTGCGATGCCTTTCAGTTGTCTGGTGATTGGCCTATGGGTGATAATTGCATGCTTAACGCTTAGATCGCGCTCAATTTCTGCACGGATGCTTGAGAATAAGCGTTGTCCCGTTTTAGACGTTCCGATAGTGTTCCAGTTGTCGTAATTTTCTAAAAGTGTCTCCACGGCATAGATACCTGTGCGAATCTGAAAAACTTTGTTTCCTGCAACCCACGCCGTTGGTTTGAGGCGAATGACTTCGACTTCTTCTTTTGGAAATGCCTCTCGAAGATTTCGTTCGGAAAGGGTTGACGACATTAAAACAAGACGCTTGACCCGGGCATACAGCACCGGTGGCACCCAGAACTTTAGGACTTTGTTATACCAAATCATCGGGGCATCAGCATCCCGCGTGTAATACGCAAAAAAACGCTCCAAGTGATGCCAAAAAGTCCAGTTTGGATCAGGAGAGACATCTGGGAATGCCTCAATGTTCTCAACCGTTGATGCGTCCAAGATACCCAGCTCAACCGCTCGTGCCATCCGCATCGGAATTCTCGTCTCCGCGTCAAGTACAAAGGAATCAAGCGAGAAGAAAGGCAGACCCTTCGTTCTAAGTCTGTCTGCAGCCTTAGTGTCCAAAGGTATGTAAGCAGAGGCACCGCCCTCAAATTCAATGGTAAAACGTGCTAATTCATTACCGGTTTCATCATCAACAATACCGCGTGACACTCCCTTGCCTCGGATATTCACTTGACACATCTGCCTAATGAGTTCGTCCGCCTGTCCTTTGAATGCCTGTATCGTTGTACGAATCCGTCGCACAGCATTACCATCTGGTTCTCCTTTGATTTCCAGGGCATTCAGTAACGCTCTGGCAAAATTCCCTAAGGCACTCCCTTGCCAGTTAACACTCCACGCCTCCAATACCTCTTGCGATAGACTGCATTCAAGAAACAGTTCATGCGCTTCCGCTTCATCGACGATACAAAGCCGCTCTGTTTCATCGTCCTGTCCAAGCATCTCTTCCACCATTTCCGAATATTTTGGATTGAAAAAGAGTTGAGGTCGCCCTGATATTTGTGCTTGGGCGCGTTGTAATGCAGCCGGTTGCGATAGATAGCCGCGCTGCTGACATTCCACGTAGACGGGACACTGCGGACAGATACTCTCACGCGGATCTCCTCCCTTCTTCTCAAGCACATCGCACCGCTCAGGATCCTCACAAACATTGCCACTTTGAAAAGGGGTCGCCATCCGCACGTCAACGGGTATTTCTTTTACTTGTTCCCACAGGTATCTTCGAGGTCGCCTGCGTATGACCGATGGTACGTTTCGTTTTTGAAAACTTTGTTCTGTTTCTTCTGCTACCGAGAATATAGCGTTTAAACTGATGGCACCGCCGTTGAGAACATAGCTCTCTACCCCATAACTTTTGCCTGTACCTTTCTCGGAAATAAGTCCAAGAATACGTGCCTTCGCCTCGAAGACACACTGTATCTGAATGGAATTATCTTCGAGTGTCCGATAAACTTTTTGCGAGTCTTCTGACTTTTGAAGCATCTCGGATGAACGTTTTATCGCCAACGGGCTGAGTTTCCCTTCACGTACCGCGGGCACTTCATCAGAGACAGGCACGCCAGCAGCGGGGATCGGTGGTAGAGTGCCAGTATCGTCCCAAATATCTGTTATCGGCGTGGTTTCCATTGGTAGTCCGGCATCAGGTGTAGAGGCGCGGACCCACACAGTACCGTCCCGCTCCCATAGTAACACGTGTGCGTCACCATCCTTGCTACCGGGTGGTACCCAATGGTGAAAATCGTTCTCTTGTCGAACATAAGAAAAACTACGCTTCAAAAACGCTTCTGTTGCAAGGTTAAGATTATACGAATCGGAAGATGGTGGAACAACAATAGCGGCTTCGGAAGCCGGATTCAGCCTATTTTGTCCAAGCGGGGCAGGTTCGTGAATCTCACTATGGAGGATATTAATAGGGGCAAAGAGAACCTCTTTGAAAATCACAGGCGGATCCAACAGATTTCCAAGCACAATCTCGTACCGACCGTCCCAGCGGTTGTAGCCCTTGTCACCAGAGATTTCCAAATATACATCCCGTTGATATGAATTTTCTACAGTCGCCGTGTGTTTATAGATATACTGCTTCGCGGCCTCAGTATTTGCGTGGAGATACTCTGGGACTCTACAAGAAAAACGCAATCCACCGGACTTTGTCAGCGCCAACAATGGATTCGCAACTGCATTGACAAGCGTCTCAATACAGGCAAAAACGGCATCCGGTGCAGCACAGATGGCGTGATATGTAAAATCAAGGTCGTGCCATCGTGCACCATCTTGTTCGGATGGAATACCCGTATACACCTGAATCCCCCACGACGCATGCCATTGTCTAATTATCCAGTCTTCTATGCTTTGGCGTTTCAAGAATCGTTCACCGCCAAAGTCCCTCGGACCGCTATCATACGTTGGGGCGCGCCCTATCGGCATAAAGGAGACATCTGCCTGCTCCAAGTCATAGAGTCTTACACGGTATCTGTGCCCGCAATAAACCGTGAACTGATATGCGAGACCTTTATACAATGCAGGCGTTATGACTGTCTTCCGCTGTCGAAGCGGCTTTTCGTGCCGTTGATGGCACCGCTGAATAATATCTTTCAAAATATCCATAATCTATGTAAAAACGGATGTGAAAGCCTCAGTTTCTGATGGTGCTAATATAATCAGGACTTACGCAAATTTAACATGCGTTGTGAAATTTTAGTTTTTAACCCCCTAAATCCCCTTATCAGGGGGACTTACAAAGCAACTGCGTAAGTCCTAATAATGTGCGTTCAACATAGGAGTCCATGTATGGATTCGGTTGAATGGTAAGAACAACTTAAATCATTCATTAATCATATTGATTTATTAATGAGCATAATAATATTGCCTATATTAACGATTTTATATGATTATATAAAATTCTGACTCGTAAGTCAAATTAAATTTATAAAAAGTGCTTGATTTGATAAAAAACACATAATTTTGACGTGAGTTCGATAATTAAAAACCAACTCTCCGCGTAGGTTGGGTAGAGCGGTAAAAACCAAGATACTTGAGTTTAGACGGAAACATGCCGATTTTCGATGACCGGTTTCGCTTAGATAGATATAGCGAAACCCAACAACCCAAACGCTGCTGGTGTAGGAA
>JAKZUG010000665.1:0-7357 GCA_047516705.1 Candidatus Poribacteria bacterium
ACATCGCTGAGTACGGTGGTGCCTACAAAGTGACGGATGGGCTGTTCAAAGAATTCGGAAAAGACCGCATCCGAAATACGCCGATCTCGGAAGCCGCTATCATCGGAACTGCCCTCGGTGCCGCAGTCACAGGCATGCGTCCCGTCGCTGAGTTGATGTACATCGACTTCACAGCGGTAGGTATGGACCAAATCGTGAACCAAGTCGCGAAGATCCGTTATATGGTCGGCGGGCAGTTAGATGTGCCGCTCGTGATTCGGACGCAGGGCGGTGCCGGTCGATCCTCTGCAGCGCAGCACGCACAGAGTCTCGAAGCATGGTTCGTGCATATTCCGGGTCTGCTCGTCGTGATGCCCTCTACACCCTACGATGCAAAAGGGTTACTGAAAACAGCCATCCGAGACGACAACCCGATCATGTTTATTGAGCACAAACTCCTCTACACAGAAGAAGGTGAGATTCCCGAAGAAGAATATACAATTCCGTTGGGTGTGGCGGACATCAAACGCGAAGGTGAGGACATCACGATTCTCGCGACATCACGGATGGTCCTGCACGCACTCACCGCCGCGGACACACTTGCCGATGAAGGGATCTCCGCAGAAGTCATTGATCCGAGAACGCTGATGCCGCTTGACAAAGAGAGTATTTTCGACTCCGTAAAAAAGACGAATCGGTTGCTTATTGCGCACGAGGCAGTCGGCAGAGCAGGTTTCGGTGCGGAGATCGCCGCGCTTGTGGTGCGCGAGGCATTTGATTATCTCGATGCACCGATTGAGCGGGTCGCAGCAATGCCAGTGCCTGTTCCGTTCGCACCGGTGATGGAAAACTTTGTTATTCCGGGAGCGGAGCAGATTACCGATGCCGCACGGAAACTCGTCCGTTATGAAATCTAAATAATGTGAGTTCGACAACAAAGATCGAAGCAAATGTAGGTTGGGTTGAGCGGTAAAAGACAAAGTCCGCCTCATTTATACAGCGAATTCTGTTTTTCAATGCCCATTGGTGTAGACGGACCGTAGCGAAACCCAACAATTTAAACACTGTAGGTGTGAGAATGTGTTGGGTTTCACTCCAGTTTTGAGTGTATACGACAGCATATTGGATTTGACATGTATCTGGAACATCCACATCAGACTTCTCAGTTCCGTTTAACCCAACCTACAGTAAACTGACCCTACGGAATTTGTGGAAAATTTACTCCGTCTCCGTTTCCGCTAACTTCTGATACGCCCGCGTCAAATTGAAAGCAATCGGTGTCCACAACACTGCCACGACCATAGCCGTAATGGAGAACGCGATCCCCGGAATCGTCTTTACGCCTAACCTCACCAGTTCAAGCACACCTGCGCTAGCACCCTTCGAGAACCGATACCCAAAGGAATCAATCATCTGTTTCGCGCGATAGCGTGCATCATAAAAGAGCGGCATATAGAACAACTCTTTCGCTGCTCGAAAAACCGAATAATCTAAGGCTTTGAAAATCATATACGCAGCCGTCCCAGACCGAAGCGACGGAGAAATCGTCAGCACGAGACTACTGACGAAATGAACCAACGGGATCCCGAGGTGAATATAGCGTAGGGCGACAAATCTGAGTGCCAGCGGCACAACCACCAATTGCAAAATACCGGCGATCAGTCCAAGGTTCCCGTACACTGACCCGTAAAATGCGGTCCGCATATCCTTATCAGCTAACTCCGATTCCGCCAATCCGTTGAAACGGAGATCAAGCACAGTGGAAACTACCTGTGTGCTTAGAATTAATACGCCAATAAAAAGCAGGTATCGGGAACTAAAGAGTATCTTTACACCGAGATGCCCAAGTCTACCCCCCGCTTCTTCTTCACTCGGTTTAGGTTCGCCGCCGAGCTTATAAGCAATTATGCCGAACACTGCTGTCGGTACGAGGGATGCCGCCGTGAAAAGGAGCAGTGCCTCAGATCCTAACGCCACCGCCCATCTGTTCACAAGCATGCCACCGACATACGAGCCAATAGACGCAACGGCACAGAAAGGTCCATTAATGCGCTTCGCTTGTTCTGTTGTCAGCACACTGTTGACGAACGACCAAAACTGTTCGATGATGATCACGATGTAGGCTTCGCGAAACACATAAATGACAGCCGCAGCGAGATCCATACCGCGGACAAGTGCAGCATAACATCCGAGGATTAAAATAGCGGAAAAGAGCGAGGTTATTGCCAAAGCACGTGCCGCGCCTTGCCACGAGAGCAACCGACCATAGCAGTACAACATCACGATCATACTCGGTGGGATCGCTATCATACCACGTGGGAGATTCTCCGCACCATACGCCTCAATGAACAAGGAAGAAGACACGGAACGGATAAACTCATAACCGAACAGCACAAAACTGGCAGCACTACCGATTGCGAATGCAGCATAAATAAGTCGTCGTGGAAACATAGGTAGAATCTAACTTTCTTGGACGGACATCTTCAAGACACCGGTAATTTATCTTCAGTTGGACGGGGGTTGTGAATCCAATGACCATTCGGATCGCTGCCTCTGGCGACAATCGCGCGTTGGTTCCAATTGTTTGCGGCGCGGACCTCCGGTGGCACGAATCGCATCGTTAACCCGCAACGCCGCCGATCTGATGTGTTCGGTTCAGAACTGTGCAACAATAGATCCGAATGCAGCGACATCTGTCCGGCTTTCATTTCAAACGGAAATGGTGCGTCCCCGTATTGTGTCGCCCCATGCACTGTCTGACCCAGTACATTCTTTTCCGCAGCGGTGCTACGCTCGAATGCGATCTGCCCGTGCAGATGCGATTTCGGAATAACGGTCATCGCGCCGTTTTCGACCTCAGCATCGTCAATCGCGAGCCACACGGTGACGGTCTTGCTTGGAGATAGGGGCCAATAGGAGGCATCCTGATGCCAACTCACCTGTTTTCCCTCACCCGGCATTTTGCAGAAGTAGTGTGTTCCCCAACAGATTAGCGTCTCCCCAAGTAGGTCTTGCACGTAATCCAGAATCCTGTCTTCGGTAATCAGATCGTGGAGACCGGTGCAGTGGATATGCCAACCGTTAATGGAGTAGCTATTCATCCCTGCTTCCAACGCCTTTTCCATCAGCTGATCGAAATAGGCACGGTGTTCCGCGATCTCTGCTTCATAAAAGACATCTAACGGTGAGATAAAACCCTTTTCATTGAAGTATTCGATTTGGGCACGTGTTAACGTTGATGGATTCTCGTTTTCGACCGGAAAAAATCGCAGTTTTCGCTTGAGTTCCGGCATTGCATCCGTAATTGGCATCGAAGCGTCCTCGTTTCTTTGCGTGGGTCAGAAGTTTGTATTGCAGGTATGATACCAAATTTGAACGCTGTTGTCAATTTTGTTTGTCCGAATGTTCCGAATCCACGAAAATTCCACTTGACTTTTAGGGTAAATAAACTTATATTAACTAAAATTTGGACAATGTAGATATTATTCAAGCAGCCTTCTCAAAAAGTAGTGCCAACTTTGCTTCTTCAAGAAACTCGTAGAAAAAGCTATTCCGGTATCAACAAAAAGCAGCCCCAGCAGGGCGACATGTGTGTAGAAATACCGTCTATCCCCAAGAATAAGGTTCCCCAGCGGGGCGACATCTGTATCACAAAATCTTAAGCAACTTATCAAAATCTAATCGAAGTCACCTTTCTCTCGTATCTGAAAAACACTAAGAAAATGGACGAAAAACGAGCGAGCGGACGCTATTATACACGCGGGAATCCGTTTCAGTTGGAACCCTTCAAGACGTGGGCAAAAGCGTCTAACTTAGAACAACAGATAACTTTAGAACCCTTTGCGGGTGCTAAAGACATTCCACAACTGATTGACGCAGCAAACCTGCAATGCCGGGATTGGGCTTTTTTCGACATCCAGCCGGGAGCAGAAGGGGTGGTGCAACGGGACACCCTTGCGGACTTTCCTAAAGGATTCAATGTCTGCATTACCAATCCACCGTGGTTGGCACGCAACTCCGCCACACGCCGCGGTTTACCTTTCCCAGAAGCAACTCAATACGACGATCTCTACAAATACGCACTTGAGCAGTGCTTGACGCATTGTGACTGGGTTGCGGCGATTATTCCAGAGGCGTTCATTCGGAGCGGTCTGTTCCTGAAACGGTTACACGACTTCATCTCCTTAGTCCCGCAAACACAACACAAGACCGAA
This sequence comes from Candidatus Poribacteria bacterium, assembly GCA_047516705.1. Lineage (GTDB taxonomy): Bacteria > Poribacteria > WGA-4E > WGA-4E > WGA-3G > WGA-3G. The sequence continues at coordinate 4,194 of JAKZUG010000665.1, forward strand.
CAAGAAAATAAAACAAGAGATACCTCCTACATGTTTGAAGATACCGAACATCCAGTCGGTCTCGCACTGTTCGGTCCCCATATAACATCAAACGTTAGGGTCTGGCGCAATAACCAGTTTTTTGGCACCGTGAGTGAACTTAGCAGACACCTTCCACGACCTTCCAGTAACCGGGACATTGTGTTCAACGATCCGGACGGAAATCTCGGACTCATCGCTATAGATAATACCGTTTCTGCATCTATCCGTTTCTGTCTACCAGAAGAACTAAAAGACTATCCTATCCGTGTCCATTGCCGCTCCATTACGAAAATCGGCGTGCCGTGGCGTGTAGATATAGATATACTCAACGCTCGCTTAGCAACAATCCGCGAGAAAACCCACGATGTTTTTCTGACAGCGTTCAAGGGCATACGCCGTGATGGACACTACCGACGACGGTTAGATTGGGCTTTGGCGCGATCAATTATTGATGTGAAAGATCTACATCTTCAACTTGAAATGGACATGGAGTAAAAATGAACATCCAACCACCAGATTATGACAGAATAGAACAAGAATTATGGAGAAAAAATGGAAATGAAGTTAGAGACCTATTAGAAAACCAAGATTCAGGAATGCTACGTAGAATTCAGACATTCTGCGATCGATTTGGTTTTGATGAAATGGAGGTTTGCGAAAAGATAAAAGATGATTTTATGTTTGCTTGCTGTTTCGCCAAAAACGCAACAAGAACAGGGTTTCATGAGAAAGAAGCGGAAAAATATTTACGCATGTTCCCGAACTTAATCAGGTCTTTCACAGCCTTACCATCGCACGGAAAAAATGCAAAGTATATTGACCAAATGGGCAATATAGTTACCGGAAAGAAGCCAAGTGAAATTAAGTCATTAGATTTTATGTGGATAGCAGGTAATACGGATATTAAGTGCTTCGCAGCACATAAGTATACGCGTGAACCAGGAGGCAGTCAAGATCATCAGCGCAATGAACTTATCAGGCTCCTACAAATGTTCAAAAATTGTAATGACAATAAGACTGCTCTTTTCGCAATATGCGATGGTCCCTACTATGATGCGCGAACTCTATCCATTCTGCGCCAACATGTCCGAAATGAACCGCCTTATAGTTTTGCATGTCCCATCGGTGATGTTCCCGAAAATGTTGAGAAACTCCTAAAGAATTAAGGAAAGCAAGGGAACAAACCTAAGGTTTTAGGATTAGACGGACGATGACATCACCGGTAGAAGGAGGAAAACACATGCACAAGAAATTTATCTGCCTATTCCTACTGATAGCACTCATCACTTTTGTGGGATGCGTGTCCGGTGATGGCAAACATACCGCTGAGAAACCCGCTGGATTTTTCTGGGGAATTTGGCACGGATGGATCGCACCCATCTCACTGATCTGGCAACTGTTTAACCCAGAGATCCGTCTCTATGAACCCCAAAACACCGGATGGGCTTATGACTTTGGGTTTTACATCGCCATTATCAGCGGTTTCGGCGGCATCTCCCTTTCACGACGAAAACGGAAGAAGGTTATAGTGCAGGAGAGCAGCAATTCTGAGTAGCAACTACCAGAGGAGGAAACTTGAATGTATAGAACACACAAATTAACAACCGCAGAGATAGTATTGATAGAGGAGGAATCCAACAAATGAAAGTCTTAGTCATCGGAGGCACAGGCAACATTAGCCGTGGGATTGTCGCCGAACTGCAAAGCCGAAACCATGAAGTCGTCCTATTCAACCGCGGGCGACACGTCGATCCACCGCCACCAGATGTCCGCGTGATTCACGGTGATCGGCAACATCGCGAGGACTTTGAGGCGAAAGTCGGCGCGGAAGAATGGGATGCCGTCATCGACATGATTAGTTTCAATGCTGAGGATGCCGCCTCCGCGCTTCGCGCATGCCAAGGACGCGTCGGACACTTCGTTCAGTGCTCAACGGTGATGACCTATGGACCACCGTTCGCCGGAATTAATCTTCCAGAGACAGCACCGTTGCAAGGCACATCAGGCTATGGGATCGGTAAAGTCGCCGCGGATAACTTGTTGTTGGAGGCGCACGCACGCGACGGGTTCCCCACGACCATCTTCAAACCGTCGTATACGCACGGTCCAGGGATAAATCTTCATCGACAAGTAGGTGGAGATGGCAGCTGGATTGATCGGCTGCGAAAGGGCAAATCGATCCTCTCTGCAGGCGACGGATTAAACTATTTTCAGTTCCTGTCATCTCGCGATGCAGGTTTTGCGTTTACAGATATACTCGGTAAATCTGATTGCTTCGGTGAAATATATAATATGGTACACCGGCAAGCGCGAACGTGGGACGAATGGCACCGCGCAGCAGCGGAAGCACTCGGCGTTGACATAGAGATTGTGCATGTATCCCAAGAAACACTCATCGCGATGGCACCTGATCGGTTCGGCGGATTACATGGCAATTTTGGGCATACCCAAATCTTCAGCCACGAGAAACTCGCAGCAGCGATACCTGAATTCAGCCCACAAATTCCGGTTACAGAGAGTGTCGCAGAAAACATCGCATGGATGGACAAGCACAATCTGATCCCGGATAGCGATGCAGACGATCTGGAAGATCAGATTATTGCGGCAGTTCGCAATCTACCGCGTATCCGGTAGTGCAGAGGTGAAATATGTTACACATCAAATCAGCGTTAGATTCAGAAAGGCTCGACCTCGTTGAACACGACCTGCGCGAAGCCGGTTTCCACATCATCGAAAATGTGATTACCGCCGAGGAAGCAGACGAGGCGCGCGAGGCAATCTGGAAATTAGTCGAAGAAGACATAGCAAACGGACACGACCACAGTTACGGCGACGCTAAAATTCGACGCGTCTGGGCAATTGTTGGGAAATCCCCGATCTTCCGGCGGTTCATTCAGCATCCGACCGTGGTAGCCGTATGGAAACGGATGCTCGGTGAAGATGTCATCGCTTCCACATTCACAGCGAACATTGTTGGACCTGGGGCACCTACAGGCGGATGCCACATCGACTACCCGTATTGGGCGATGCAAGCCCCTTTTCCGTCTGGTTCACTAACCGGACAAACAGTTTGGATGTTAGACGACTTCACGGAAGAAAACGGTGCCACGGCGTGCATCGCAGGTTCACACAAAACGCTCCGT
>JAKZUG010000666.1:0-4620 GCA_047516705.1 Candidatus Poribacteria bacterium
TCCCATTCAATGTTATATCTGTCGGCGATAGCGTTGAGGACCTTGATGCCTTCCTCCATCACTTCAACTCCAATGCCGTCTCCTCGAATTATCGCAATCTTGTATTCAGCCATACTTTCCTTTCTAAGATTCCTAACCTAAGTTGTCACCAATTTCAGGTTGTCAAATGCCCAAAGATGTTGGGAGAGCAAGACACGTTAGCACCGCAACGAAGGCTTTTCGGTTGCAGCAGTCTGAACCATGAACTTAGTATCACGATCACCCTTAAACCAGTTAACAACCGTAGGTATCCTAATTTTATAGATCGTCTCGGCTTTAAACCCGTCAAGGGTGAGTACTATTATGTACTTGATTCGCTGCTTGAACAATATTTTAACCGAATTTCTCCCATTATTCAACCAATAAAATTCCGTCCTCAGTGCGCAGCGTCGCTATCAGGAGATCACTCCTACAAGAGAACTGAATGCCTCTGTTATTTTAGGAGTTGCACAAGATGAAGTTCTGTGATATGCTTTCAATTGCAAAAAAGGGAATTGGAAATCGGATCAACTTCTGACGCTAAAGCAAAGGAAAACCGATGTCAAACACTCAAGAAATTGGATGGAAAGCCGTCAGTAAAACTGGCGTTGTTGCTGCGGGTGGTGCAAAGGCAGTCGCGGCGGGGATCGAAATTCTGGAAGCAGGTGGAAATGCAGCAGATGCAGCGGCGGGAACAATTCTCGCGCTCAATGTCACAGACCATGGTGCCTGTTCTATCGGGGGTGAGGTACCGCTTCTTATCTTTGACGCGGAAAAACAGGAAGTGAAATCACTCTCCGGACTCGGACGTGCACCGCTTTCGCAAAGTGCTATCGATTGGTATATGGAAAACGGTATTCCAAACGGCGACATCAAAATGGCACCGGTGCCATCGGTTGTTGACCTCTGCACGACCACAGTCAAGCAGTACGGCACCATGACGTTTGAGGAAATCGTAGCACCCACACTCGCACTGCTTGATGCTTGTGAAGCGGACTGGCATTCTGAATTGGCGGTCACCCTGCGTCGGATGGTCGAGTCGGAACAGAAAACGTCTGGGAGCCGCGAGGAAAAAATCCAAGCCGCAAGTGATCGTTTCTACGGACGGAACGGTGCTGATACCGATATTGCCGATGCATTGGAAGGTTTTTACATTGACAAGGGCGGGTTTCTTCGTAAGGCTGACCTTGCTGCCCATGTTACCCTTATCGAAGATCCCGTGACAGTGGATTACCGAGGATATACGGTGTGCAAGTGCGGTCCCTGGACGCAAGGTCCTTACCTTTGTCAGGCGTTGCGTTTACTGGAAGGCTTCGATCTCAAAGCGATGGGGCAGTTCTCGTCAGACTATGTGCATGTCGTCACAGAAGCACTCAAATTGGCGATGGCTGACCGTGACACCTACTACGGCGACCCAGAATTCGTAGATGTCCCTATGTCTGCGTTGCTTTCGGATGCTTACACCGAAATTCGTAGCCCCTTAATTGATATGGGAAAAGCATCGCACGAAGCAAGACCGGGCGATGTGGATAATATGCAGCCGCTAAAAGCGGATGGTGTGTTCAGACCCAGCGTAGGTGGAACGACGACCTGTGCGGTTGCTGACCGGTGGGGGAATGTCGTCGCTGCGACACCGAGTGCCAACGTCTATCACGCAGGCGGTATGGTCGGTCCAACAGGTGTTAGTTACGGCAACCGCTTGCGGAGCCTCAATACAACGCCAGGACATCCGAACTGTATCCAGCCCGGAAAACGCCCAAGAATTACGCTTACCCCTACGCTGGTACTTAAAGACGGTGCCCCGATTTTAGCCATCAGCGTTGCGGGTGGCGATCTGCAAGATCAAGCGACGATGAATTTGCTGCTCGATTTCATCGAGTTCGGCATGCAACCTGAAGCTGCTGTCACAGCACCGCGTTTTGCTACCGCCCATCACGAAGATTCGTTTGACCCGAACCCGAACCGTGTGCAGACATTCGGACAGGCAGGTTCGCTGACTATCAACGACAGTGTGAGTGAAAGTGTTCGGCAGGAGCTTGCCGATCGTGGTCATCAACTTAAGACACACGGAGGTGCTATTGCCGCGCCTTCCATGCTCCATATCGACAAAGATAATGGAAGGTACTATGCTGCTGGAGACCCAGCAGCTGGACGGCACGCGGCGGGATTAAGGCAAAAATGAGACTGCCTGTCGGAAAGATCTTATGGGCATAACCCTCAACAAATAGATTGATATTACGCGTCAAAGTCCCCCCGCAAGATGCGTTCAGAAGGGGACAAAGCATCTTCATCTTCTAATGCTACCGCAATATCTGATTTTTTCCATAAGGGTCCCACATGCATCATCGTAAAGGGCTCAATTTCTGTGTTTCCGTTAACCTTACGACAAACATATAACGATTCGGGAGGCATGAGATCGGGCAAAAGTGATGAGTGTGTTGTGACAATGAACTGGGTATCTTCAAGAGTCATGCGAGTTTCCAAAAACTGAGCAATACGCCGAATCCTGCGAGGGTGAATACCATTTTCCGGTTCCTCAAATCCTATCAACGCCGGTGTCTCTTTGGCACCAACAAGTGCTAAGAGTCCTAAAATTCGGAGTGTGCCTTCCGATATGACGCGGGCAGAGATACGTTTTTCACCTTCACGCAGATCCAATTCCACCTCGCCCAGCTGATTGACACCGACCTCAATGCCTGTTACGGACGGAATCATAGCTCGGAGAGATTCCTCGACAGCTTCAAACTGTTGCGGATTGAGACCTTGCAAAGTATTAAGAAAGGCTGCGAGGTCTTCCCCCATCAGCCCGATATGGTGAACTTCCTTAACAGGACTTGGGAACCGCATGCGTTCACGCGGCTCAAAATAAAAGGTAAACCAACTCGCCAATTCCTCTCGCATCGCAACCAAATGTGGATGGTGAGGAGGATAATGCGCCATTGAAAGGATGCTATAATTGAGACCTCGCTCATAGTAGCTTGGACGCGCTTGTCCCTCCATTCGCAAATGCAACCGGTCGTCGATCTGTTCCAAGAATGGTTTGCGTTTCTGATTCAACTCACCATTGGCATTAAGCGCAGCGAGATACTCGTCCGCTACACGTAAAACACCCAATTTCGGGAACATCTCAATCTCAATTCGATACCGAAGGTTTTTCGCACGCACGGTAGGTGAAGACCGTCTTGAAACAGATTCACCTTCCGCCAGTGGCATTCGTTTCACTTCCTGAATCTGTCGATTAACACTCTCAACGACTTTCGGAGAAAGCTGAACATCTACCTCTATACCAAATGATACTGTTTCCTGTTCCAAAAGGCTCTTGATGCCCTCTTTTCCAAAAGTGAACGACTCCAGTGCGTGTCCTCGATAAGGCGGGTCAAACGCTTCTTTCAAGGTCCGGTTGGTTGCCACGCGCGACAGGAGGTGCAAAGCATCAAGGAAATTGCTCTTTCCTGAAGCGTTGGGGCCAACGAGCACAGCAAGGTGCCCAAAGTTTACCTCAAGATCCACGAGTGATTTATACCCTTGAATTTTGATTCGCTTCAGCATAGTAGCGTACCTCCGTTCTTAATATCCGAGGCTGCGCAGATACTCCCGATTTACTATAGCAGCTTCGGCTGGTGGGCGCGGTGGATAGGGGCGGTCGAGTTCGACAGAGACCCATCCGTCATAACCGACTGATTCGAGGCCTTCAAGTGCGGCTTTGACATCAAGTCCTAAGTTTCCCGCGCCAAGCTCCGCGAAACGCGCCTTCTCACCAAAACGTTGCGTTCTGTAATCCCATGTTTCAGGATCATCTGCGTGGCAGTCCTTGAGATGGACATGCCCAATCCGATTCCGTAAATTCTCGCTCTCAAAGACTTGCATTGGATCACTCCCCGCAGCGAGCATGTGCCCTGTATCAAACAGTAACCAGAGACTCGGTGCTGCTGCCAAGAGGCGTTCCGCATCATCAACCGTCTCAAGCATGGTGCCGAGATGGGCATGATGAAAACCTTTGATGTGATGTGCATCGCAGAACACGAGGATGTCGTCTAATGTTCGGGCAGCGTTCTCGAAATCCGCATCGCTTGGATCGGGTCCGCCCCATTCTGAACGCCTTAATGACTGCACTTCTGCTGCGTCATTGCCCAGAGTAATGTTGAAACGCACCTTGTCAAAACCAGCACCGCCGGCATTGACGATATGGAGTCCAAGACTGCGTGCAAGCGTTGCCATCTCAACGAGTCCGTCTGCCCCCTCAAAAGGGACACTTTCGACACCTTCCCAACCGGCATCTGCGACTTCTCGCAACACTTTTTCTGGCTTTTCTTGCTGTTCCCCGCCAAACTGGATAAGATGGCAAGCGAATCTTAATTTGCTCATGAATATGTCTCCTTAATTATTCGACTGAAAAATGTAACTTCTTTCCAACGGCTCTTGCGTATTTTCTTAAAGTCAACAACCTAACATCTTCGGCATGGTTTTCTATTCGTGAAATAGCGGATTTTTTGGTATTCAATTTTCGTGCGACCTCTTCTTGGGTTAATCCAGCCGCTTCTCGGGCTTGCCGGAGGAGCACACCGATCTTGAATTCCAAGTAACCAACTTCGTAATTCTCGT
>JAKZUG010000667.1:0-17068 GCA_047516705.1 Candidatus Poribacteria bacterium
TGTTGGTTATCAACGACATATTAGGTATCGGTCCACCCTTCAAACACGCCAAACGCTATCAGGATTATAACCATCTGACCTTTAAAGCGATCTGTCAGTATCGCGAAGAGGTAGCGAACGGCACATTCCCTACAGACGCAAACACCTCGCACATCCCCGCAGACAAACTCGCACGAGTGCAGAAGTGGATAACTTCATTGAATCGCACTTACTCCGACGGTAGATAGCCGCGTTCAATAAGCATATCCCTTAAAAACGGGAACTCTGCTAAGAGTTCTTGCATCCCCGCATCATATCCATCCTCAAATGCAGCTGCCACCTCATCCGCTCGCTTTTCGGTTTCCTTCACCTGTGCCAATATTTCTGCAGCATCCTCAGAGTAGGCTGCGAGATTCTGAAGGGCTGCATTGCGTTGTAGTCGCGCTTGCTTAAGTGCTTCAGTTGCTGCTTTTATACGCTCATTATTTCCAGACTTAAGGGCTTCTTTTGCTACTTCCTGTGCTGTTTGGTACTCTGATTCTGCCGTAAAATATTTTTCAAAGGTTTCGGCAGCTGCCGCATCCTCAACTGAAAGTTCCTCTTGCGGGTTGAGTTCGTCAGAATCTGTATCTTCACTAAGTTCCTGACGGTTGTCGTTTTTTTCAGGCGTTGCAGCATTAGCCATGTTTTCTGTTTCTGTATCTATACCTTCTACCTCTATATCTGTGTCACCTTCATTAGCTTCCTGTGTGGAGTTAGTAGAAGGGTTTGATGTCACCGATAAACCTTCTGGTTGTAAGGGAGTGCTCTTATACACCCGCTTCGGCTCAGCCTCCAGTATTTTCTGAGCAGGACGATGATGTCCAAAATACCAAAGCGCGGTCGCACCTATTAAGAAAACAGCAACATATACGGGAATGAGGTTCCTTTTCATTTCAGACTCCTTATCCATTGACGGATAGATTTTCTGCCGCTACAACAGAAAATCAGATTTGTTTCAACTTTTTTAAGGTCAGGACTCACGCAATGCGCAATGAATTGCTCTACTACGAACCGAGTTACTTTTGATAAACGCACGTACTTACAAGAAGTTTACTTGGAGTCAGACGATTTATCGGATGTTTGCGTAAGTCCTATCAGATAAAATCCAATATAATAGAAAGTGGAATATCTTTGATCAACCACTCCTTACGCTACCGAGACTTTTCTAACTCTTCTACCCTGTCACGCACGTTGCGCAAATTTGTTTCAAGTTCGCGTAATTTACGTTCAGATTCAGATCGCGCTTCATTTTCTCGCCTTTCGGCTTCCTTCACTTGTGCCAACATTTCTGCAGCATCTTCAGAGTAAACTGCAAGATTTTCGAGGGCTTCATTGCGTCGTAATTTTGCCTCATTGAATGCTTCTACTGCGGACTTGATCTGATCAGTATCCATGCTTTCAAAGGAAACAAGCACCTTCCCGAGTTCTTCTATTACTGCTTGGTGATCTGACTCTGCAAGTGCTTCTTTGGCTTCTTGGGCTGCGGACATAGCCGGGTCAGTATCCTTAAAAGGAAATACCTTCTTGAGCCTTTCTTCTGCTGCTTGGTAATCTGACTCTGCCGTAAGATATTTTTCAAGGGCCTCGGCAGCTGCCGCATCTTCAGCTGAAAGTGCCTCTTGCGACGTGGGTTCTTCAGAATCTGTGTCTTTGCTATGGACCTGGCTATCGTCAATTTTTTCAGACGTTGTAGCATTACCTATACTTTCAACCTCTATATCCGTATCCTCTTCGCGAGGCTTTTGTATAGAGTCAGAAGGCATTGGTTTTACCGACAAACCTTCTGGTTGTAAGGGGGTGCTCTTATACACCTTTTGGGGTTCAGCCTCCAGTATTTTCTGAGCGGGACGGTGATGTCCAAAATACCAAAGCGCGGTCGCACCGATTAAGAAAAGAGCAACATAGATGGGAATGAGGTTCCTTTTCATCTTCAGACTCCTTATCTAAAGAAGACATACCACCTTTAGCGAATGTAGTAAAGAGGCAACAGGATTTAAAAACTCACTGCACTCACTGCAGCCTTCACTTTAAACCGACTGTGATGTGTTTATGTGTTGCAGAACGGTTTCGCACCGAAAAGGTTGGGACTTTTCAGTTTGTGTAGCACGCACTTTATAATGTGCACACTGTGGACAGAACGCTTACAAATTAGTATACATTCTTTCGCTAAGATATGTCAAAAAAATACCAGGTGGATCATCGCCAGACAAGTTTGCGTGGGTGCAGAAGTGGTTAAAATCAGAACACTAATATAATCTACACCTTACTTGAGGAACACTGTGAGGCACAAAAAACACCCGCGCCCCACGGGAACATACCAATAAGCGCGAGTATAACAATCCTTTATATAAAAGAAAGTGGACCTCTTTGATGAACCGCTCGTTACCCTACCGAGACTTTTCTAAGATATCCTTGAGGTTGTGCAACTCATTCTCATATGAGCGTATTTCAGAATCAAATTCTGCCCTCATTTCATCCGATCGCTTTTCGGCTTCCTTCATCTCTTCCAACAATTTTGCAGCATCTTCTGAGTAAGGAGCGAGATTTTGCAGGGCTTCCTTGCGATGCCGCGCGGCATTTTTAAAATTATTGTTTGCGGACCTTACACGCTCCCAGTCTATCGGTCTTGCCTCCAAAGCAGCTTGTAGCATATCTTGGGCAGCAAGGTACTCTGACTGCACTTCCTCATAAGCTTTTAAGGCAGCTACTTCCTCAGATGAAAGTGCCTCTTGTGACATTAATACGTCAGAACCTGAATCCTCACTATGTTCTTGGCTGTTGTCTATTTTTTCAGGCGTTGCAGTATTATCCATATCTTCTGATTCTGTATCTTCTGATTCTGTATCTATGGCTTCTACCGCCATACCTATGTCCCCTTCACTTGCTTGCTGTGTGGCGTTAGAAGGGGTTGATGTCACCGGTAAACTTTCTGGTTGTAAAGGCGTGGTCTTATACACCCTCTTGGGTTCAGCTCCTAATATTTTCTGAGCAGGACGATGATGTCCAAAATACCAAAGTGCTGTCGCACCGATTAAGAAAAGAGCAACATAGATCGGCATGAGATACCTTTTCATTTTCAAACTCCTTATCCATTGACGGATAGATTTTCTGCCGCTACAACAGAAAATCAGATTTGTTTCAACTTTTTTAAGGTCAGGACTTACGCAATGCGCAATGAATTGCGCTACTACGAACCGAGTTACTTTTGATAAACGCACGTACTTACAAGAAGTTTACTTGGAGTCAGACGATTTATCGGATGTTTGCGTAAGTCCTAATAGTTTTCAGTTATCGGTTATCAGTTTTCAGTTACCAGCCCCGTCGCGTTCCTTGTCTTCGCTGTCGACGGTAAGGTCCCCACCCGCGAATTGTCGGTTGTCTGCCGGAACAAAACAGACAAGCCTCCTTATATCATAAAGATTTAAGGAGACTTGAAGTGCGAGCGCGGAATCTTTTCCACCTGTCCACAATACGACTGCTTTCATCAAATTATCCATCCAGAGGAACTACATCAGCATAGACGTAAGTCGGTGATGTGTTGCTGCTTGTGTGAATCTTGTCATCATCATCCTTTTTAGAAACAATGTCTCGCTGGACAATTCTGCCCGGTTTGGCGGCGACAGGTGAGCTGAACATCGGTCCATCAACGACACATGTATGGAATTCCCCATTTTCGCCGAGCGGGTCCACACCGTCTGGCAAATCTGCGAGGAGTTCGGTATCGAACCAGCGTCCTGCAAAATCGTCGGGGACTTTGGTAGGATTCAGTGCAGTGATAATAGCGCGCATGCCGGAAGCAATCATTTTTTCAGCGAGTAGCGTTGTGTCCTCTCCCCACACCGGGAAAATCGGCGTGAAACCGGTATCCGTGAGTTTATCCTCGCGATACGCACGGATATCTTCCAAGAAGAGGTCCCCGAATGCAAAATGTGACGCTGTCAAATGCTCAGGCAACGCTTCCACTTCGGCAAGGAACTTTCGCATCGCCTCTTCGTAGATTGCGTTAGAACAAGGATAGGGGATCGGTATTTCATACAACGGCACCCCAAGTTTCTCGGCTTGCTGTTTCAGCACCCACGCCGGTGTCGAGTGAATAGAGACGCGGTCAAACGTCTTCGTGATGGTCGTAAAGATACCGCGCACGTCGTAGCATTCAGACTGTTGGCGCAGCGTATGAAGTGCCCACGCAGAATCTTTGCCTGAGGACCAAGAGACGAAAACTGGCGTAGCCGTTGTGTCGTCTGTCTGTTTTGTCATGATCAACCTCTCTGTTTATTTAATGTGAGTTCGATAAAAAAAATTGAGGTATTCCCGTAGGTTGGGTAGAGCGGCGAATGACCAAGAACCCACAATCTACCAACAAAAGCCTGTTTTTCAATGTCCCATTCATGTAAATAGACATAGCGAAACCAAACAATCCAACGCCGCCCGTGTGCGAATGTGTCGGGTTTCCAATCTACACGCTTATGTTGAACTCACGTTTATTTAGAGTGCCAAAAAATTGCCCAATAGATTCTTTCCAGCAGCCGTCAAAATCGACTCCGGATGGAATTGGACCCCCCAGATAGGTAGGGTCTTATGCCGAAGTCCCATGATCTCGTCCTGTTCCGTCCACGCCGTGATCTCAAGGCAATCCGGCAGCGTCTCTTTCTTTACAATAAGTGAGTGGTAACGTGTCGCTTCAAACGGGTTATCCAGACCCTCGAAAAGTTCAGCACCGTTATGGTGTATCATCGAGGTTTTACCGTGCATCAACCGATCCGCACGGACGACCTCACCACCGAACACATCACCGATACACTGATGTCCAAGGCAGACCCCTAAAATCGGCACTTTCCCAGCGAAGTGTTGTATGACATCGTTGGATATACCCGCCTCCCGCGGCGTGCAAGGACCCGGTGAAATGACAATCCGTTCCGGTTGCAGCGCATCTAAAGCATCTAATTCTATCTTGCGACTCCGATGTACTTCCAACTCAGCACCGAGTTCTCCGAAATACTGCACGAGGTTGTAAGTAAATGAGTCGTAGTTGTCAATCATTAAAACCATCTTTTTGCCTCCTAAAGCTGCAGTCCTACAACAAAAGACCTTGTTCTGCCAACTCAATCGCGCGAAACATTGCCTTTGCCTTATTCACAGTTTCATAATACTCGGTTTCAGGCACCGAATCCGCAACAATACCGCCACCGGCTTGCACATAAGCCGTACCATCTTTGATAACCGCAGTTCGGATGGTAATCGCAGTGTCTGCACTGCCAGAGAAACTGAAATAACCGACAGCACCGCCATACGTAGCCCGACGTGTCGGTTCCAGTTCGTCAATGATTTCCATCGCACGTATTTTGGGCGCGCCAGAGAGCGTCCCTGCGGGGAGACACGAGCGGATCACATCAAAAGCGGTGAGATGCTCGCGCAACCGTCCAATGACATGTGAAACGATGTGCATCACGTGCGAAAAGCGTTCGACTATCATGAGATCGGTGACTTCAACCGTGTGATACTCACATACACGCCCGAGATCGTTCCGCCCCAAATCAACGAGCATCACGTGCTCTGCTCGTTCCTTCGGGTCGGCGAGGAGCGTCTGTTCCAACTCACGGTCCTCCTCGGAGGTCTTACCACGCGGGCATGTTCCAGCAATGGGAACGGTCTGGACAATGCCATCTTCTACGCGCACCATCATCTCTGGTGATGCCCCCACAATGTCAAAACTATCAAGTTTCAGGTAAAACATGTAAGGGGACGGATTCACCACCCGTAATGCCCGATACACATCAAACGGGTCCACGGATACCGGACGGCTGAACCGCTGCGAAGGCACTACCTGTATGATGTCTCCTGCTGCTATGTATTCCTTTGCACGCAGTACCGCGTCTTCGTAAGCAGCCTTTGTGAAATTCGATTGCGGCTCCGGTACAGTTTCAGTCCGACGACCTGAACGATCGTCCCTATTGCCTTTTAGATGTGTGTCGGAGGTAGTTGTAAGCTTTTCGACCAGTGCCTCAATTTTCGCAACAGCATCTGTGTAAGCAGCGTCTACATCTCCGTCAATATGCGCATTCGCTACAACCTTGATTTGATGGTTCACATGATCGAACACCAGAATCGTCTCAGCAATCATGAAGAAGCAATCTGGAAGTTGCATTTCATCTTCGGTATCGTCAGGTAATTCCTCGACGAAGCGCACCATATCGTAACTCATATAACCGACTGCACCACCGTGGAATTGCGGTAAGCCTTCGATGTCAACGGGCTGGTAATTTTGCATTACCTCTTCAAGAGCCTTCAGCGGATCTTCATGTTCCTGTGATACGGTCTCACCTTTCGCCAAATACTCAATGGTAACCTGATGTCCTTTACTCTGGAAAAGCATTGACGGCTGACTTCCTAAGAACGAGTAGCGCGCAACGTTTTCACCACCTTCAACGCTCTCCAATAAGAACGCATAATTATCGGGCATCAATTTGTAGAAAGCGGACACCGGTGTCTCCATATCAGCCAAAATCGGCCGATAGACTGGGACCGTGTTTCCTAATTTCGCTTTCTCTCGGAATTCATCCAACGTCGGATAATACATCAGTAACTCCTTTTCATTATGTTTACGGTTTGGAAACCCAATCCTTTAGGTTTGGGAGGAAAAACCGCCCTTGTTAATTAGACCAAACATCTGAAAAAAGATTTGACATTCAGCAAAAAATGTGGTATGATATATGTATCAAGTTGGCAGACATTACGAGCATAACCGCAAGGTTATGTGTCTGCCTACCCACTCGTAAGGGGTTAAAGGAAACCTGATACTTGATATACCATGCGATTAACATTTAAATATCCTGTGTATCCAACACAGACACAGGAAACAACATTATTAAGATGGCTTGAACACCTTTGTGACCTCCAGAACTCTGCGCGCCACGATCGGATAGTCGCCTTAGAAACGGAAAATCGTTTTGTTTCTCTATATGACCAACAGCACCTTCTGACCCAAGCCCGTGAGAAGTATGACGACTTCCGAGAAATGCCACAAGATATTCAAGTCTCTGCCCTCAAACGTAATGATAAAGCATTTACGAACTTCCGTAGACGTTGTAAAAACGGAGACGCGAAAAAAGGGTTTCCTCGCTATAAAAAGCGTGTGCGTTCTTTGACGTGGTGTCTACGTATAAACATAAAGGTATTCGCGAGAACCCGATTGTAGAAACCCCGTATAAACACAACCGGCTCAAAGTGCCGAAGTTAGGTGAACTCAAGATATACATGCATCGTCCGATACAAGGCGATCCAAAAGAAGTAACACTTATCAAAAAAGCGTCTGGTTGGTATGCACATATCTCCTGTGATATAGAGGCTACTCCGAAAGTTGAACCTACAGACGCAATCGGTGTTGATATGGGAACAACCCACTACCTGACGACTTCCGAAGGTGAAAAGATTGATAACCCCCGGTGGTATCGTAGGGCAGAGGGCTTACTCCATAAACACAACCAGACAATGGCACGTCGTAAGAAAGGTAGCCACCGATGGTATAAAGCCGTGCATGCGACCGCCTTGCACCAGGAACGGACGGTGAACAAACGAAAAGACTTTATTGGTAAACTCGTCTATAAACTCTACCACCCTTACGAAAATAATGTATTAGTGGCAGAGGATTTACGCGTGTCTAATATGGTAAAGAACAAACACCTGAGCAAGAGTATCAGCGATGCGTCTTGGGGCACCTTTTTTCAGTGGTGTGGGAACATAGCCGAAAGAGACGGTTTCCATTTCCATCAAGTAGACCCTAAAAACACCTCGCAAGAATGCTCCGCTTGTGGTCAAAAATCCTAAAATAAACTTTCTCTTGCGATACGAACATTTAATTGTCAGTTTTGTGGCAACTCTATGGATAGAGACCACAACGCTGCAGAAAATATACTTTCAAGGGCAGCTGCTGCCCTTCGCGGAGAGCGGTGGGTTACCACCCTCCATGAAACGAGAAACAAGAACGAAGCACGAGACTTGGACTTGCAGAACGCAACACAACTAACGTTGTTTTGTGTTACAAGCCCAAGTCTTTAGGCTTGGGTAGTTGACATCCTTAGCATCAAAGTTCTTCGCTCTATAGCACCGTACCTGTCGGTACTGTTCTCATCTCTATGAAATCGCGACGATAGGTGAACTAAATCAAACAACTTCCGAGCGGATGCCAAGATACGGAATCGGGCTTACAAGCTCTCCACAATTTGGAGTCTAATAGACAGCATCTGCATCGAAAATCTTATCACCTACCACACGCGTTGACTCGCCATCGGGGGAGACTTCCCTAAAAAAGCAGGAGCGATAGCCGGTATGGCACGCTGCTACCTTCTGCTCAACCTTTATGAGTAGGGCATCGCCGTCGCAATCCACTGCGACAGACGCAACCGTCTGTGTATGCCCTGAAGTCTCCCCCTTGATCCACAGTTTTTGGCGGGAACGGCTCCAGAAGCAGACGCGCCCCGTACTCAGCGTTTCTTTTATCGCTTCCGTGTTCATATAACCTACCATTAGGACTTCATTATTCGTGCGATCCTGAATTACTGCGGCGACCAAGCCATCACTGTTATATTTAAGTTCGGATAAAATTTTCATTCGAGTTCTCCTCTTTAAAAACAAAAAACCCTATGCCACTCAGATTCGTGTGCATAAGGCTTCAACAGGACTTTAAAATTTCAGAAATGAAAAATGACGATTTTCAATCTCTACTTCAGTTATCCGTTTAGGCGCACACTCCCCCGCAAGCAGTTGGACCGCCACCAATGCCAATGGTTAACTATGCTATGCAAGTTGGAGTGTGAACGTGTAAGTATCATTTTTCTCTCTTTTAAGCAAACAATCAATTTCAAACACTAAGATTAATGATACCATATCCAATCTGCGTTGTCAAATTTTTTGTTAGTACTTCCCGGACATTTCACAAAAAATTTGCAAAAAATTGCGCTATGTGGTATTATATATGCATTACATTTGAATAAGCTAACGGTTCAGGTGCCGAATTACGGAGAATAGGGAAGTGCGGTGAAAAACCGCCACGGCCCCGCCACTGTGAACGATCTGCCTTTGTTGAAGGAAATTGTGCCATTAAGGCACAATTTGTCTTTGCCTTACATTGGATCTGCTGAAAAAACCACTGTCAATTCATTGATGGGAAGGTCCAGCGGAATTTGTAGAACAGGCTCCAACTTGTAAACTACACCAAAAGATCGGAAGTCAGGAGACCTGCCTGAATCGTGTTTCACGCATCTGCTTTCGCGGGAAAGCGGTGGAACAGCGCACAGCAGTATCCTGTTAGAATAAATATAGAAGTACCGATTCAGGTATGAAGTCTTCGGACACAATTGCAGGATCAGCGTTATATGGAGTGTCGCCTTTTCCTCTGTCTTTCTGATGAAAGCAGGG
Organism: Candidatus Poribacteria bacterium; assembly: GCA_047516705.1. Taxonomy (GTDB): domain Bacteria; phylum Poribacteria; class WGA-4E; order WGA-4E; family WGA-3G; genus WGA-3G. The sequence goes on from JAKZUG010000667.1 coordinate 9,436, forward strand.
GTTTTTTGTTTCATTACGGAGGATTTCGGCGAAGCTTGCAAGCCGAAATTTACTGTTAAAAAGTATGAACAAAGTTTTTTCTTCTCGGCGACATTCCTCGTTGTCAAAGTCTTACAGATGGCACTCGCTCCTACTTATAGGTGCTATTCTCTCCACGCTCCTCGTTAGTTCTGCTTTTGGACAAGCAGATTATCAGAATTTAGCAGTCGTCGTAAACGCCCTGACACACCTTGATCTGGGCATCACGACTTCACTCTCACTTATTGATCTGGATGAGCCGAATGCGAAGCGCGCCGTTGCGGACGAAATTCTCCCGCTCGGCAACGTCCCAAGTGATCTTCTCATTCATGGACATCTCGCCTACATCCCCAATGTCTATAGCGACAATATCTTGATTATCAATTTGGAACGGCGCGAGATTGTGGGGGAGATTCCTATCCGTGAGGGTGCGCAACCCCAGCAGCTTGCTCTTATTAACGACGATAAAATGTACGTTACCTGCGATGCCGCCCATGAGGTGCATGTCATTGACCTTCCGAATCGCAAGGTGACGAAAACCATCGTTAGGGGGTTCAACAAACCGAGTGGTATCACTGTCCTCAAGGGGAAGGCGTACGTCACCAATTCTGCATGGGAGTACGATCCAGCTGAAGGGAAAGTACACTATTATGATAGTAGCGTCATGGTGATAGATACAGAGACAAATGTGATTTTGAAGTCGATTCCGATGCCGACAAATGCGATGGGCATACTCAATGATGGCGACTCCACCGTAATTGTGAAAACAACAGGTGACTACAACTTGATTCCTGGAAACATTGTCCTGATCAACGCGGCTACCGATGAAGTCTCGAAAACGGTCAAACTCAAACTGACACCCGGTTCTTTTGCACTCAATTCAGAAAAACAGTTGTTTATCCAGGGCGGCTGGCTAAACCCCGGTTTGCTCATTTACGATGTAATCGCGCAAGACTGGGTTCGGGATAAAGGTAATACGCTTGCCAATTTCAGCAACGACGAGGATGCACCTATCAGCGGTTCTCTGACTTTCGCACCGGACGGCAACCTTTATATTACGATGCCCGACTGGTCGGGCAGTGGGCAGGATTACGTTCGCATCATGGACGTAGTAGATGAGTCACTCTTACAAACCTATCACATCGGTCCCGGTGGCTCTATTCTGGCATTTGCCCGGATTGCCCCGCGCCGCGAAGATGTCAACGATGATGGGTTTGTCAATTTGGAAGATCTGATAATCGCAAGCCGGTTCTTGGGGGATCAGGGACCTGGAATACTTGCCGATGTCAATGGAGACGAAGTAGTCAATGTCCTTGATCTGGTGCTGATAGGTCAGGGGCTCTAACTTAACATTCGCGGGCGCGGTTTAGAACCGCGCCCCGTATTCACGGGTAAGATTTCCGATCTTACACCCTATGAAACGGACAACGGCATTCTCAAAGGATACGGCATGACGCATTCTCTGAATCGAACGACAGCAATGGAAAAGGCGGTCTGGTGCATGCTACTGCTCGTTTTCCTAATCAGTTGCGCCTCAACTCCCAAAGAAGAGTCGTTTTCATGGAAGGTGACATTCTTTTCCTTGGGCGCAAAGGTGCAATTCAACACAGAGGCACCGATACAACGTCTGAGTGCCTTTAATGCAGATGGCGTGATGGTTGCGCAACTCAACTTCCCTGTACCACCCCGGCAGACGGAGTCCCTCTATTTTGAATGGAGCGAGGCGGAGACCTACAGATTCGAGGCGACCTTGTCAACAGGAAGCGTCAATGTTCAAAAGGTAACCGCGCCACACGTATATACACAGGGAAATTTAGAGATTGCCATCCCCTATGGCACTGCGAAACAGTCGGATCTGAAAAATGCGTTGGAAAGCGAGCAGAAGGCACTCGTTCTATACGGCAGCGAAATGACAGCCACGATTCTCGTTACAAATGGGAATGTGCCAACGACCTTTGACCTCAAACTCTGTCTTCCCGAAACGCTGACCGTCGTTCACCTACCGACAGATTGGAAAAGTGAGACAATCGACAAGGAAACCTGCCTCTCTACCACTGGCAGACTTAATATCGCATCGGAAGTCTGGTATCGCGAGTTAGTTCTGAGAATATCTGCGGTAGACCGTACACGGAGTCAAGAAATTTCAGGTACTGTCCGCTTCACAACAGACAGTGGACAGGCATGGGAGCAGCAGGCGACCGTGCAGCTCCAGATCGCAACTATTCCAGAGGTTACCGAACGCCTCTCTATAGAATCAATCGAGATGCCTACAGATGCAACAGGTACGGCAGACCCCAGACAGCGAGAAGATACCTTCTACTATGCACGTCCACTATTCAGATGGCTCGGAACGTCACAGACCAATGCGTATGAACCGATAACTTACCAGACGGTGCAGCTTCGCAATGCCGGTGAAGAGACTATCCATGTAGTCGTATCATCAATCAACACTGATACGAAGAGTGGTGGAACGATTCCATTTCTCGCGCCACCAGAGACAGCGAATGGGGGGACGAATCGGAGTGTGGCGTTCGCCAGCCTACCCGGAGGAGTAGTTACAGAAATCCCACTGCCTATCTATTTTCACCCAGTATATATAGAGCAGGGCAAACCAGAACAGGCAATTCCTGGGGAGTACGTGCGGGACATTACAGTGAAAGTTTGGGGAAGCGATGCGACTATCCTTCGCGAAAAACGTCCATTACACCTGATTGTTCCAAACCAACAGGCACTGTTCATTAGTCTATTGGCAATCATCGGCAGTAGCATCGGTTTCGCAGTCGTACTACGGTTTCATGAGCGAATTTTTGCGGGTTTCACAACGAAACAGATCATTGTTATCGCGCTATTCGGCACAACAGTTTTTGTGGCGGTGATGGTGCCGTCAACGCTGTTCCTCAATTTAATCAGTGCTGTCCTCGGACCCATTTCTGTGCTGCTGACCGGTTTGATCAATGAAACACTCTACTATGCCTTGCTAACTGCATTGTTAATTTATATTAACGGGGATCCAGAAAACACGACTGGGGTACTTACAGCGCGAATTAATAAGAACCCCGCAACTCCTTGGCGCACCAACGCGAGGCGGCACAGTAGCGGCAGCGGCGTAATCTTGCTTGTCTCGGCGGTACGTCTACTTCTTAGCGGTGTTACGTTCGGACTTTTCACACCGATGGCGATTGTCTACACCGGCACGAGTGTCTTGCTACTGGAAACAGGATTTCTATTCGTACGAAGACGACATATATTGGCGTGGGCAGTCGTTCTCGGGATCTGCGATGCGATCGCCGTTTATGTCGATTTCCAACTCTCTATACTGTTTTACCGGCTTTTCTATGCCGATTGGTATATTGTCCTCCGAATCCTGATAGAGGGGTTCGCCTATACGTTTATCGGCGTGCTTCTTGGCGCGAGATTAGGTAAAGGTTTATGGCGTGTAGCGGATTAACCCAGACTAATAGGTACTACTCCCTAACCCCACCGAGCAATATACGATAACTTGCAATCTGCAATAAAGACAACATAAGGAATACAACAATGAAGCGAATTCCATTTTTGAGTCTACTTTGCCTGTTCGTCATTTTACCCATTAGCGTTGTGACAGCCGAGATAAGTTTCAACTGGATCCGGACAGGCGTAGTACTTGAGGCTGAACACAAAAGCACCTTTGAGCACGCAGTTAGTGTCGGAACTGTGTCTAACGACACAGTACACGAGTTAACTGGAGCACTAACAACCGTACAGCTTGATGCCAAGCGCATGTTGTTCCAATTTGCATGGCAACCGAACCAAGATTATCAATTTCACTTCCGCTCAAACAATAGTAAAATGATAGCAACCTCGCCGCTGAAGCCAGTGTCATATCTCATCCGCACCGTTGAATTAGATGGGCTTTTGTCACTAATGGAAAATCTCCGTCAGCCCGCGAAACCGACAGCGGTTGCCTTAGGACATGGAGAAGTCCCGAATAGCGCGAAATTAGCGGTTGCAACGGACACCGGACACCTTGCTATTCTCCAACCGCTGACGGGCAAAACACTTTGGAAAACTCGTATTTCGGAAGGTTACGTTGGAAGAATGGCGTTTAGTCTGAATAACACCTTGCTCTACGTTGGTGAACAGGCGGCAGATGGGTTCATCTACTGCTACAATCTTACAGCCAAAAAACCGACGCTTCGCTGGAAATATCGCACTGCTGATGACATCGAAACCTCCACACCGAGCAATCCGGACAGCGTCTACGCGTGGGTCAGCTACCCCGGTCCAGCGTGCATGCGAACATTGGCTAACGGAGATCTTTTGGTCGCGAGCGTGCATTCGTGGACAGAAAACGATACACCACGTAAGATGTCCCAACTCTATAGGTTGGATGGTGAAACGGGGGATGTCATTTGGAAATGGCCCCGCGGTGGCGCAACATCAAAGATAATACGCTGGTTTGATGTAAGTGCTAATGGAAAAACCCTCGCGCTCCTAACAGATAGCGGACATAATTTACAAGGAAGCACGATGGACAAAAACAGTGCTGGTAACGGAAAACTCTCGGTGTTAAACGCAGAAGATGGAACAGAGAAGTGGCACACCGATATTGAACCGCTGCGTGAGTATTTTCCACAAGTCACGTTTTGGAAGGGTGTCAGCATGTCTCCCGACGGTAAGTTCATCAACGTAACAACGGATGATGGACGCGCGTTCATCTTTGATGTCAATGATCCAGAACCAATATGGCAGGAGAATCTAACGACTCCACTGGAGGTAAGCGGTATCCCCATCGTAGCAACTTCTGGCACAATCGGGGCAACGGACGCAGCCGCTCTTTTCGTCACTGGGGATACGTATATCCCATACCATCTCCGAAAGGGCGCGCAAAAGCCTTCAGCAGCACATCCGAACGGGATGACGCTGTTCGCCTATTCGTGGTCCGGTGAAAAAATCTGGCAATGGCAACTTGAGAATATGCCGCAAGGCTTACGCATTGATGCGAAGGACCGCTACGCTGTGTTGTCTGTCTCCAAGCGTGCGCAGGATCCGAACGAGAGTCTTCACGGCGTGTCGGTATTCGATTTGACGGCAGAAGGTAGTGGCTTATCGAAATACCTGTACACCTACCGTACGGAGGGGCAGCTGCCTTACGATACGCTTGCGATCAGTGCGGACGGCGCGCTCATCGTTGTCGTTGAAGTGCCGATAGCGTTGCTAGATGAGACGATGCGTGGAAAGAATCGGGTGCATGTGCTGTATTGATTTTGTAACATGACAATTTGCCTTGACAAATTCCGCCACCTACTGTATACTTATTGTATCCGCAATAACTGGTTGCTACGGAAAATACAAACGATTAACATGCATCTAAATAATGGAAATCAAAATGCAACAGTTTACAGATGTAGAGTTGCTACAAATCATCGAGGATGACGAATCTGATCGCATCGAGTTCAAGGAGTCTTTGTCTGGTAGCGCTCCGAAAGAGATCCGCGAAGCCATTTGCGCTTTTGCCAACGATTTACCTCGCCACGACAAACCAGGTTTTGTTTTCGTTGGAGTGAGAAAAGACAAAACTATTGTGGGTTTACCAGTTACAGACGAATTGCTCCGGCAATTGGCGGACGTGAAAACCGACGGAAATATCTTACCGCCACCGTCCCTAACAGTGGAAAAGCGCGTGCTGCAAGGTAAAGAAGTGGCAGTGGTTATAGTGCAACCAGCTGACTCCCCGCCGGTTCGCTTCAAGGGCATTATCAGCATTCGTATCGGACCCCGCCGAGGCATTGCTACCTCACAAGACGAAAGGATTCTCGCCGAAAAGCGTCGCCACAAAGATGCTCCTTTCGATATTCAACCGATTCCGACATCAGGTTTACCTGATCTCAATTTAATTCACTTTGAGCACGAATATCTGGTACAAGCCTTTGATCCTGACATACTTGAAGCGAATGAACGCACACTTGAAGAACGCCTATCAGCGACGAAGATGATCGCCTCAGTTGATGAACCCTTCGCAACCGTGATGGGAATCCTGATACTCGGCAAAAATCCACAGGATTTTCTTCCAGGGGCTTACGTGCAATTTCTCAGAATAGATGGAAACGATCTAACGGATGAAATTCTTGACAGTGAGAACATACGCGGCGCAATTTCGGACCAGATCCGCCGCTTAGACGATAAACTGATAGCACATAATCGCATTGCTGTTGATATTACATCGGGACCTCTCGAAAAACGCACAGCACTTTATCCGATAGAAGCGGTACAACAGATTACCCGAAACGCCATTATGCACAGGACTTATGAAGCGACGAATGCACCGGTTCGTGTATATTGGTACAATGACCGTATCGAAGTTTTAAGCCCTGGAGGAGCATTCGGGATAGTGACCGCTGCGAATTTCGGCGACCCTAGATTTACTGATTATCGCAACCCAAATCTGGCGGAAGCGATGAGAATCCTTGGTTACGTACAGCGTTTTGGCGTAGGTATATCCATAGCCAGGAGACTACTACGAGAAGCGGGACATCCCGAACCAGAATTTGAAATTCTTGATAATTACGTGCAAGTAACGATGAAATCGGCACGTAAACCGGAGACTACCTGACAATGTCTGTCCCAGTTCTAACTTTCTTCAACAATAAAGGCGGAGTTGGTAAAACCTCACTCGTTTACCACCTCGCGTGGATGTTGTCCGATATTGGTTATCGAGTGCTTGCCTGCGACCTTGATCCTCAGGCGAACCTTACTAGTATGTTTATTAGTGAGGAACGTTTAGAAGTACTATGGCCTGATAGTGGAGAGCGAAAAACTATCTATAATGCCCTCCAACCGCTTTTGGACGGTACCGGAGACATTGAGCGACCTCACTTGGAGATTATAGTACAAACGCTGCTAACACAGGAACTAAGCCTCATTGTCGGAGATCTCATGTTATCTTCAACTGAAGATGAACTTTCCAGCCAATGGCCAGAATGTCTAGACAGGCGTCCTCGTGCCTTCCGTGTGATTTCAGCACTATGGCGAATTTTGCAAATTGCAGCGAAAGATCGAGAATCCGAAATTGTTCTAGTGGATGTGGGACCCAACTTAGGTGCCTTGAATAGGGCAGTGCTAGTCGCCACTGATTACGTTATTGTTCCACTTGGAGCCGATCTTTTCTCGCTTCAAGGACTGCGTAACCTCGGTCCGACTCTGCAAGATTGGCGAAATGGATGGCAAGATAGGCGCATGCGTAATCCTATTTCTGATTTCCCCATACCTGCTGGATTGATTCAACCGATTGGCTATGTAGTCCAGCAACATAGTGTGCGTTTGGGGCGCCCAGTTAAGGCTTATGACAAGTGGGTTAACCGGATGCCCGAAGAATACGCACGGAATTTGCTAGAAGACAAAATAGGTCCCTATGCCGTGACCCCAGAAGAGGATCCCGAAAATTCGCTCGCTACTGTCAAGCATTATCGAAGCCTCGTCCCTATGGCTCAGGAAGCGCGCAAACCTATTTTCCATCTCACCCCGGCTGATGGAGCAATTGGTGCCCATGCTGCTGCCGCCCGCGACGCATACAAGGATTTCAAGATTTTGGCAAAAAAAATAGTGAAAAGAATAGGGATTAAGAAAGTGTAAGTGT